>JBQCHW010000085.1:0-11029 GCA_051954315.1 Solirubrobacterales bacterium | reverse complement strand
TCGAGCTGCCCGACCACCCGTTCTTCGTCGCCTCCCAGTACCACCCCGAGTTCAACTCCCGCCCGAATCGTCCCGAGCCGCTTTTCCGCGAGTTCGTCGGCGCCGCGGCGCGCCAGGCTGGCGAACGTCCCGCCAACGGTGGCGAGATCGAGGAGATCCGGGTCGAGCAGTCCGAAGTCCGCTCGGGATAGCCTTCGGCCGTGGGTTCGCGGCTACATGAGAGGTTCGTTCGCTACTGCGAGGTGCGGAGCCCTACCGGCGAGGAGCGGGAGGTAGCCGACACGCTCGCCGCCGAGCTGCGCGGGATGGGACTAGACGTGGTCGAGGACGACGCCGCCCAGGCGGCTCAGGCGGGGTCCGGCAACCTGATCGCCCGCTCGCCGGGGACCGGCGAGGACTGGCTGATGTTCTGCGCCCACATGGACACCGTTCCGCACAAGGGGCGGGTCGAGGTGGTCGACGACGAAGGCGTCTTCCGCAGCCGCGGCGACACCATCCTCGGCGCCGACAACAAGGCGGCGGTCGCCGTCTTCATGGAGCTGATCGCGCGGCACGTCGAAAACCCGGCGCCGGTCGGGATCGAGATCGTGCTCACCGTCGCCGAGGAGCAGGGGCTGCGGGGAGCGAAAGCCTTCGACGCCTCGCAGCTGCGCTCGCGCGCCGGCTTCGTCCTCGATCACGCCGGTCCGGTCGGCGAGGTGATCGTGACGACGCCGACCCAGCAGAAGATCCTCGCCGACTTCATCGGCGTCGAGGCCCACGCCGGGATCCGGCCCGAGGACGGCAGCAGCGCGATCGCGGCCGCCTCGGCGGCAATCGCGCGGATGGAGCTCGGTCGCCTCGACGAGGAGACGACGGCCAACGTCGGCCTGATCTCCGGCGGCACCTCGGGCAACGTCGTTCCGGGCCACTGTGCGATCCATGCCGAGGCGCGCAGCCTCGATACCGAGCGGGCGGCCGAGGTCGCCGGCAAGATCGCCGACGCCTGCGCCTGGGGGGCGAGCGAGCACGGCTGCGACGTCGACGTCCGGATCGAAGAGCTGTTCCGCGGCTACCGGGTTCCCAAAGAATCGGCGGCGCTGGCGCTGGCGGAGACCGGCCTGCGCGGTGCCGGGCTGGAGCCGCAGCGGGTGGCGATCGGCGGCGGCAGCGACGCCAACGTCTTCCGCCGCGACGGCTTCGACTGCATCCTCCTCTCCAACGGCACCTCCGACGTCCACACCTCCGAGGAGCGGGTCCCGGCCCGCTCGCTCGACAAGATGCTCGAGGCTTGCGAGCGAATCGTCGCCGCGGCGGCGGAGACCCCCGCGAGCGAGTAGGTGCCGGGGCGCCTGAAGCTGCGCCGCGGCGTAGTCGTCTCGGCGGAACCGCTCGAAGTCGAGGTCGAAGGAAACCGCCGCCGCGCCTGGGCCGACGAGGTCCTCCTAGGGGAGATGCGAGAAGGCGACGAGGTAGTCGTCAACACCGCCGCCCTGGACCTAGGCCTCGGCTCCGGCGGCTTCGACGTAGTCCACGTCAACCTCACCCGCGGCCTGGAGGGCGGGGGAGTAGGCGATGCCCACGTGATGAAGCTGAACTACACGTCGCTCCAGCACCCCGTCGACTCCGTCGAGCGGCAAGCAGTGGGAGAAATGGCTGACATACAGCCAAAAGTCCCAGTGCTCGTGCTCCCGCTCCACGGTCACTTAGCGCCCGCGGCGTGGGCGGCAGCGCAGGCGGCGTCGGGACTGCAGGTCGGCTACATCCAGACGGGCGGCGGCGCCCTGCCCGGCTCCTTCTCCCGAGATGTCAAGCAGCTCCGCGACCGCGACCTCCTCTGCGGCCACATCACCGCCGCCCCGTCCTACGGCGGCGAACACGAGTCCCTCAGTGTGGTCGGAGCCCTGGACGCCGCCGCCAACGAGCTCAACTGGGACGCCGTCCTCATAGCCCCCGGCCCAGGAATCATCGGCTCCGACACCGCCTACGGCCACGGCGGCATGGAAGCCCTAGCCAACGCCCACGCCGCCCTCTCACTAGGCCTCCCAACCTTGATCTCCCCCCGCCTATCCAGCAGCGACCCCAGACCCCGCCACCAAGGCCTAAGCCACCACACCCAAACCGTCCTCCGTCTGCTCCTAGCCCCCGTGACGGTTCCCATCCCAGAGGAAGAGCCCGAAATAGGTGCAGCCCTAAAACCCTTCGACCACGACATAGAGCAAGTAGCTGTAGACCTAGACGCCTACGTCGCTGCCGGCCTGCCCACCTCGACGATGGGCCGCTCCCTGCAGGACGACCCACTGTTTTTCAAAGCAGCGCTCGCATCGGGCACCTTCCTCGCACGGGTGGCGCGGTAGGGGGGACCATCTCCTGGTAGTTCAGGAGATGGTGGGTCCCCTGCCGTGACAGGACCCGTGCGCCCAGCGCATGGTCCCTTGCGTGTAGAGGGGCGTCCACGAGAGAAGCGAACCTCTCGTCCATGGCAGTAGCCATCAAACCCGACGCCCCCGCAGCCGCGGCGAAGCCCGGCGCCGACAAACGCTTCCAATCCCTACTCCTGGACTTCCTCAGCTACCTGGAGCTGGAGCGAGGCCTCTCCCGCAACACCCTCAACGCCTACCGCACCGACCTCCTCCAGTACGGCGAATACCTCTCGACCCACAACCGCGACGCCCTCGAGGCATCGGCCGCCGACGTAGCCGATTTCCTCGCCGACCTGGCCACGGGCGAGGGAGACCGCCCCGCCTGCTCGGCGGCGACGATCCACCGCAAGGCCGCCTGCCTGCGCTCCTTCTACAAGCACCTGCGCCGCGACGAGCTGATCGGAGACGACCCGACGGCGGCGCTGACGGCGCCGCGACGCTCGAAGAAACTGCCGCACGTACTCAACTACTCGGAGGTGCAGAAGCTGCTCGCCTCGCCGAAAGGGAGCGAGCCGACGGCCCTGCGCGACCGCGCCCTGCTCGAGGTGATGTACGCGTGCGGGCTGCGGGCCTCGGAGACGATCGGGCTCGAGCTCGGCGACGTCGACCTGCACGAGGGGTTCCTGCGCGCCCGCGGCAAGGGCTCGAAGGAACGGCTGGTGCCACTCGGCCGTCAGGCGATCGCGGCGATCAACGGCTACTTGCGCGGTGGCCGGCCGAAGCTGGTCGGCGAGCGCCAGGAGTCGCGCCTCTTCGTCAACTTCCGCGGCGGCCCATTGACCCGTCAGGGCCTCTACAAGATCGTCCAGCGCCACGCCCGCGACGCCGGCCTCGCCGGCAAGATGAGCCCGCATACCCTGCGCCACAGCTTCGCCACCCACCTGCTTGCCGGCGGCTGCGACCTCCGCGCCGTCCAGGAGATGCTCGGCCACGCCGACATCTCGACCACGCAGATGTACACGCACCTCTCGGGCGACCGGCTGAAGGAGGTCTACTTCTCGGCCCATCCCCGGGCGAGCGACTAGCTCAGCGGCATGAAGTAGAACTCAGGGGATGCCCGAGCTGCCCGAGGTCGAGACCGTCGTCAGGCAGCTGGAGCCGGAGGCCGAAGGGCACCGGATCGAGTGGCTGGAAGTGCTGGATCCGCGCTGGTCGCGCCCGGTACCGCCCGAGCAACTGGCTGACGCGCTGAGCGGCAGCACGATCGAGCGGCTCGGCCGCCGCGGCAAGTACATCCTCATGCACCTCGACGGCGAGCGGACGCTGGTCATGCACCTGCGGATGACCGGCAACCTGATTCTCCGCGAGGGCGAAGAGATGCTCGACCCCTCCGAGGGGCGGCGCCTGTACGAGAGCGAGCGCTCGACCGAGGAGCGCCACCTGCGCGCCCGCTTCGTCCTCGACGACGAGCGCGAGCTCTGGTTCACCGACCCGCGCCGCTTCGGCGAGGCCTTTCTGATCGAGGACGCGAAGCTGGAGGAGCGCTTCGCCAAGCTCGGCGTCGAGCCGTTCTCGCCCGAGTTCACCGCCCAGGCGCTGAGGGAGATGGCGGCGAACCGCAAGGCCCCTCTGAAGTCGTTCCTGCTCGACCAGTCGGGCGTCGCCGGGGTCGGCAACATCTACGCCGACGAGGCGCTATTCCGCGCCGAGCTCCACCCGCTCTCGCCCGCCGGCTCGATGAAGCCCGAGCACCTGGAGGCGCTCCGGGACGCCGTCGTGGCGGCGCTGGAGGCCGGGATCGACGCCGGCGGCTCCTCGATCGACGACTACCGCGACGCCCGCGGCGAGAAGGGGACGATGCAGGACGAGTTCCTCGTCCACACCCGCGAGGGGGAGGAGTGCCTGCGCTGCGGTAACACGATCGTCCGCATCGTCGTCGGCGGCCGCTCGACCTACTTCTGCCCGGGCTGTCAGGTGAGGCTGCGGAAGCGTCCGAGGCGCCGGGCAAGATGACAACGTGGCCGGGATTACGGTCAAGACCGAGGCAGTCGTGCTGCGGAGCATTCGCTACGGCGAGGCCGACCGCATCCTCCACCTGTATTCGAAGACCCGCGGGCGGATCGGGGCGATCGCCAAGGGGGCGCGCAAACCCAGGTCTCGCTTTGGCGGGCGCCTGGAGCCGTTTTTCCGCCTCGACCTGATCCTCCACGAAGGTCGCGGCGACCTGATGACGGTGACCAGCGCCACCACGGTGGACGGCTACCCGCGCCTGCGAAGCTCCGGCGCCGCCCTCACCGCCGCCGCCCGCGCCTGCGACTCGGTCCTGCGCCTGCTCGACTCGACCGAACCGAACCCGCCCGCCTACAACCTCCTTTGCCGCTACCTCTCGTTGCTCGACGATCCGACCGCACCGCGGGCGGCGGAGCTGGAGACCGCCCTTGCCTTCCGGCTGAAGCTGGCGCTGGTCGCCGGCTTCGCCCCCGAGCTCGCCTCCTGCGCCCGTTGCGGCGAGGCCGAGCACCTGGTCGGCTTCTCCGGCGCCGCCGGCGGGGTCGTCTGCGCCGGCTGCGAAGCCGGCTCTTTCCCCTTCGGCGAGGATGCACACCGGTTCATGGTCGAGGGGCTGGCGAACCCGCTGAGCGAGGCGCCGGCGGCCGAGCCACGCGACCTGCGCCTGGTCGAGCGCGCAGTTGGCGAGACTTTGGAGCACCACGCCCATGTGCAGCTACGTGCGGCGGCTTAGACTCGCTGCGTGCCCGCCACTGCCACCTTTGAGGACCGCATCGCCGCGATCGAGGAGGAGTTCCTCTCGCCGCAGGCGACCCGGTCGTATCCGGCGCGGCGGGTGCGGGAGGAGGCGGATAGCCCGTTGCGGACGCCGTTCCAGCGCGATCGTGATCGCATCGTCCACTCGAAGTCCTTCCGCCGGCTGAAGCACAAGACGCAGGTCTTCGTCGCTCCCGAGGGGGACCACTACCGCACCCGCCTCACCCACACGCTGGAGGCTTGCGGGATCGCCCGCACCGTCGCCCGCGCCCTGCGGCTGAACGAGGACCTGACCGAGGCGATCGGGCTCGGCCACGACCTCGGCCACCCGCCCTTCGGGCACGCCGGCGAGGAGACGCTCGACGAGGCGCTGCGCGAGCACTGCGGCGCCGGCTTCCGCCACAACGAGCACTCGCTGCGGGTCGTCGAGGTGCTCGAGCGCGATGGCGAAGGCCTCAACCTGACCGAGCAGGTTCGCGACGGCATCCTCAACCACACCGGCTCACGCAAGCCGGCGACGCTGGAGGGGCAGATTGTCAAGCTGGTCGACCGTGTCGCCTACATCAACCACGACATCGACGATGCCCTCCGCGCCGGGATCCTGCGCCAGGAGGACCTGCCTGCGGCGGAGATCGAGCTGCTGGGGCCGACCGGGTCGCAGCGAATCGACACGCTCGTCCGCGACATCGTCGACCACTCCGAAGGCGAGGATGAGATCCGCCAGGGCCGCGAGGTGGGTCAGGCGATGCTGCGCCTGCGGAAGTTCATGTTCGAACGCGTCTACCTGGGACCTGAGGCGCGTAGCGAGCACGAGCGGGTGCAGCGGACGATGCGCGGCCTCTTTGCGCACTACCTCGCCCACCCGGGCGAGATCCCCGCTCTCGATCCGACCGCGAGCGAGTGCCAGCGGGTCGCCGACTACATCGCCGGGATGACCGATCGCTTCTGCATTGCCAAGTTCACCGAGCTGACGGTTCCGGAAGAGTCCCGCTTCTGATGGCGCTGATCTCGAACGAGAGCCTGGAACGGGTGAAGGCGGCAGCCGACATCGTCGAGGTCGTCTCCGCCCACACCGACCTGCGCCGCCAGGGCGCCCGCTACGTCGGTCTCTGCCCGTTCCACGAGGAGCGGACGCCTTCGTTCTCGGTCGAGCCGACCGAAAAGCTCTACCACTGCTTCGGCTGCGGGGTCGGCGGCGACGTGATCAAGTTCGTCGAGGAAAAGGACGGGCTCAACTTCGCCGAGGCGGTCGAGATGCTGGCCGACCGCTACGGGGTCGAGCTCGAGCGCGAGCAGGAGGATCCGCGGGCAGAGGCCAAACGCCAGCGCCGCCGCCGGCTCGAGCAGCTGCTGGAACGCTCGGCGGCCTTCTACGCCAACTACCTCTGGGAGTCCGAGGAGGCCGGCAAGGCGCGCGACTACCTCGCCCAGCGGGGGCTGCGGGAAGAGGCGCTGCGCGCCTTCGGGGTCGGTTACGCCCCCAGCGCCTGGGACAAGATCCTCGTCCGCGGCCAGCAGGCCGGCTTCAGCGTCGAAGAGCTGCGGGCGGTCGGTCTGGCCCAGCGGGGCCGCAGCGGCGGCGAGTACGACCGCTTCCGCGAGCGGATCATGTTCCCGATCCGCGACCGCCGCGGCCGCGTGCTCGGCTTCGGCGGCCGGGCGATGCGCTCCGACCAGGGCGCCAAGTACGTCAACACGGCCGAGACCGACTTCTTCCACAAGAGCCAGATCCTCTACGGAGTCGACGTGGCCAAAGCGGCGATCGCCAAAGCCGGGCGGGCCGTGGTCGTCGAGGGCTACACCGACGTCCTCGCCCTGCACCAGGCGGGGATCGAGGAGGCGGTGGGTGTGATGGGGACCGCGATCACGCCCGACCAAGTGGCGGCGCTTTCGGGGATGGTCGACGAGGTCGTCTTGGCGCTTGACGCGGATTCGGCCGGCCAGGAAGCGATGCTGCGGGCGCAGCGGGTCGCCGCCGGGCGGCGGATGCGCTTGCGGGTGGCGGCGATGCCGGCCGGTGAGGACCCGGCGGAGATGATGGCCATCGAGGGCGGGCCGGGGCGCTTCCGAGAGCTGGTGGAGGGGGCTGAAGAGCTGACCGCCTTCCAGGTGCGGCTCGTGCTCGAGCGGACCAACGTCTCGGATCCCGTCGCCCGCGATCAGGCCTTGACCAACGAGCTGATTCCGATCCTCGCCGGGATGGACGACAGCCAGGAAGCGCTCCAGGACGAGCTCGAACGGCGGGTTGCCGACCGGCTCGAGATCGACCCGCCGCGGCTGGCTGCGCGGGTGGTCGCCGGGACCCCCGCCAGCGGCGGGCGCCAGGATCCCGGGCCTGAAACGCGCCGTGCGCCGGAGCAGGCTCCCGCGCCCCGCCGTCCCGCCGAGCTGACCTCGCGCGAGCGGCGCGAGCGGGCGCTCCTGGCGATGTGCATCGCGCTGCCGAACGAGGGCAAGGAGTACCTGGCGCGGCTCACCGACGCCCATCTCTCGCCGACCGGCTTGCGCGCCGCCAGCTGGCTGCGCGAGCACCCTGAGGATCCGGCTTCGAACCTCCCGCACGACGACCGCGAGCTGGCTGGCCTGATCGCCGAACTCGTGATCATGTCCCGTGAGGAGCCCTCGTCCCACGAGGCGATGGAGCTCAACTTCCTCCTCCTCGACCAGCGCCGCCTCGAGGACGAGATCGCCGCCGCCGGCGAGCGCGGCGACTACGAGCGCCGAGCCGCCCTCAGCCGCAAACGCGCCGCCCTGGTCGAACGAATCGCCCACGCGGAGCGCCCCGCTGGCAGCATCTAGGCCTTCTGTCTGCGCATCTTTCCGTCTGCAGCACCTGCGATGATCCGCCCATGCAGAAGGCCTTCCTCGAACAGTGCCTGGCGGAGGGAATGTCCCTCGAAGCGATCGGCAAACGAGCCGGCAAGCACGAATCGACGGTCAGCTACTGGCTGAAGAAGCACGGGCTGGTGGCGGTCCGGGCGGATAAGCATGGAGCAAAAGGTGCGCCTTCGAAGGAGGAGATGGAGCGGCTTCTTGCCGCGGGCCTGTCCCTGCGAGAGATAGCGAGTCGGATGGGCCGCAGTTTCTCGACGATCCGCCACTGGATGCGCAAGTATGAGCTGAAGCCCAACCCGCGTCGTAAGCGGGGGAGTGAGGATGGGGCAAGGGAGACGGTCTCTCGCTGCAAGCACCACGGTGAGACCGGCTTCGTTCGAGAGGGCAGGGGTTACTACCGCTGCAAGCGCTGCCGGGTAGAGCGGGTGTCGCAGCGCCGACGCCAGATAAAGCGCAAGCTTGTGGAAGAGGCGGGAGGCAGATGCGTGATCTGCGGCTATGACCGCTGTCAGCAGGTTCTCCAATTTCATCATCTGGATCCGACCACCAAGGAGTTCCATCTTGGGCAGAACGGAGTGACCAGGTCCCTGGCGAAGTCTCGCGTCGAGGCACGCAAGTGCATCCTGCTCTGCGCCAACTGCCATGGGGAGGTCGAGGCAGGAATTACCTCGGTGCCGCTAAATTTTGTCTCAGACGCTAATCCGGTGTAGCTCAATTGGGTTAGCACGGTCCGGGGTAGCTCAATGGAAGAGCTCTCGACTGTTAATCGAGCGGTTGTGGGTTCGAGTCCCACCCCCGGAGCTTCTTAGGCGGCGGCGAGCTTCTTCAGCGCCAGCCGCTCGACCAGTTCCGCTCCTCGCCCCGCACCGTCGTTCTCGCGTCCCCATGCGGCGATCTCCTGCGCTTTCGCAGTGAATGACGCCTCGTGCAGCAGCCGACGCGCCGCCCACCTCAGCGGCGCCGGCCGACAGAGGCGCCAGGGGAGGGAGAGGCCGGCGCCGGCCCAGTCGACTCGCATCGCGGTCTCGCTCATGTCGCCGATGATCGGGCAGATGAGGACGGGGGTGCCGGCGCCGAGGGCGCGGGCGACGGTGCCGTGGCCGCCGTGGGAGATGACGAGGGAGGCGGCCGGCATCAGCTGGCTGTAGCTGAGCCATTCGACCAGCTTGGCGTTGGCTGGGACCGCGATCGGGCGCTGGGGCGCGACCCGGTTGGTCGTCGCCACCACCCGCACCGGCTCCTCGGACAGTGCCGCCAGGGCAGTGCGGACCAGGTGGTTCTCGGAATCGTGGGCGGTGCTGGGGGCGATGAGGACGAGCGGGTCGTCGCCGGGGGGCAGCTCGATCTCGGGGTGGGGGACCTCGAAGGTCATCGGGCCAGTGATCTCGACTGCTGGCGGCCACTCCCGCGGGTACTCGAGCTGCGGGTAGGTGGCCACCAGCGCTAGCTCGGGGCTGATGCCCCCATGGAAACGATCGATCGGCGGCAGGTCGAGGCGCTCTCGCTGGATGTTGAGGTCGCGGCGCCCCTGTTCGAGGCCGACCCGCAGCGCCCGGTCGTGGCCGTAGCGCCAGATCCGGCGGCCGAGTCCGGTCCGCGGTCGCCGCAGCCCGATCGCGAAGAACGGGGAGCCGGGCTCGACGACCGGATAGATGTGCGGGATCAGCGTCGCCAGCGGGATCCCCGCCCGCTCGGCAGCCAGGGTGGGGGCGAGGGTGAGGATGTCGCTGACGACGACGTGGGGCTGGAAATCCTCCAGCAACGGCTGCAGCGCCTTGGCCGCCTCCGCCGCGTGCTGCCCTTCCTCGGAATCGGGGTCCGGCGGCGGGAACATCCGGTATTCCTCGGCCGCCGCGAAGCCGAGCCCCTCGCCCTCGACCGCCGCCCGCCGCTCCTCCCAGGTCTCGATCACCACCTCGTGACCGCGCGCTGCCAGCGCCTTCCCCAGCGCGATCGCCGGGAACACATGCCCGGCATCGCCGAATGCGGCGACAAGTATGCGCAGGCGCTCTGACACGCCCGATCCCACGTTACGGCGTATCGAGGCTCTCGCCAGGCCTGGTGAACACGATCTCCGGGATGTGGCAGTTCTTCGAGGTCCGCAGCAGGAACCGGACCGCCTCGCCGAGGTCCTCCGGCCGGATCATCTCCTCCGGCGGGATCTGGCCCTGGACGAACTCGGTCATCGGCGTCTCGACGAAGCCCGGGGCCAGCGCCGTGCACTGGATCCCGGCGTTGCCCGCCTCGCGGTGGGTCGACTGGGTGAAGTTGATCACCGCCGCCTTCGTCGCCGCGTAGATCGAGAGCCAGGCCTGGCCGCCTTTGCCGGCGATCGAAGCGGTGTTGACGATCAGTGCCTTGCCATGCTCGGCGCCAGCCTCGCGCAGCATCGGCAGGCCCTCGCGGGTGCCGAGGATCAGCGCTCGCAGGTTGACCGCCAGCTGCATGTCGAGGTGCTTGGTCTGGATCTGCTCCATCGGCGCCCCGATCCCGACCCCGGCGTTGTTGACGAGGACGTCGAGACGGCCGTACTTCTGCTGGTGGGCGGCGAAGATCGCGACGACATGGTCCTCCTCGGTCATGTTGGCCGGGATCGGCTCGACCTCGAAGCCTTCGCCCCGCAGCCCTTCGGCAGCTTCCTCCAGCTTCTCCGGGCGGCGGGCGGCGACGGTCAGGGCGTAACCCTCTTCGCCGAGCACCTTCGCGATCGCCAGACCGATCCCGCTCGAAGCTCCGGTCACCAGTGCCGCTCGATCTGCCATCTCCCTCTCCTTCCGTCGCGAACCCAGGGGACCCTATCTCTCCATAACATGCCGCCGATGCGCGCCCCCCGCCTCGCCTCAGCGCTGCTCTGCCTGCTCGCCGGCGGAGTCATCCTGACCGGCTGCGGGAGCGGCTCCGGCTCGAGCGAAGCGAGCCACGCCGCGCCCGATTTCGCCGAAAGCCGCCCGGCCCCTCCCAAGTCAGCCTTCCCGGCGACCGAAGGAAGGACCCTGCGCCAGGTGCTGATAGCCGCCGATGGCCGCACGGAACTCGTCGTCTCTCCGGCGGCAGAAGTCTTCTACCCGGGCGAGAACCGCTATCCA
>JBQCHW010000084.1:0-4355 GCA_051954315.1 Solirubrobacterales bacterium | reverse complement strand
GTGTATATCCGCTCAAGGCGCCTGGCCGTCGGCGCCGCTCGACTGTATAGCGGCGCCGCGGCTGGCTCAGGAAGCGGTGGTCTCGGCTTCGTCAGCCGAGTCGTTCACTTCGTTGGCGCTCGGAGACTTGAAGTGCAGCAGATGGACCTTGGCGAGCATCCCGTCCTCGGAGCTGTCCGCCACTCGAGCGGTTGCGGCGGTCTGGATTTCCATCAGCTGGTCGTAGGTGCCTTTGAGGAGGGTGGCAACCTCGTCCCATCCCGCCTTGTCTAGAACCATCGGCAGGCGGGTGATGTGGATGTCGTCGACCTCCTCGAGGGTTCCCGCCTTCGAGGCCGCCTCGATGTCCTCGAAGATCGATTTGAGGACGGCGGTGGCCATACCTGGTCGAAGACTGGCTGGCATCTGCGCCCACTGGTCATCGGTCAGGAGTTGGCGGCGGGTGGCCCGGTAGAAGTGCTCGGTGGCGCCGCGGCGCTGCTTCGTGTCCACGAGCTCGATGCAGTCGTATTTCTCCAGCACGCGCACGTGGTAGGCGACGAGGTTGAGGCTCTCGTCGAGCTGCTGGGCGAGCATGTTCGGGCTGGCGATCTTCTCGTTGAGAATGATCAGGATCTGCACTCGCAGGGGGTGTGCGAACGCTTTCGCGACGATCTGTTCGACGCCGTCTTTCTTGTTCTTCGTCTTCGGCAAGGCCTTGTTCCTTAGGTCCGATTGCAGGGGCAATGGCCGATAACAAGACTTTACAGCCTGTCGATCAGGAATTTCACAACGCTCCCGCTTTTTCCGATTATTGACGAGTTTTCCTGGAGCCCCCTTGATTGCTGGAATCATTTAGAGTATTCATTGCTCAATTGATTTAGAGCACAAGCCGCGTAGGGGCGGCTGCGCCACGACAAGGGGAAAGGAAGGTGGGATCGATGCAGGTGGGAACCATGCAGGAGCGCGTCGCTCCGACGGCCAGCTGGCTGAAGGGCAGCTGAGGATCTGAAGGGCGGCGATCGGGGCGCTCGAGAGCCGCGATCGCCGTCCTACTTACCGATCCAGCAGCTCGTTGAACCGCAGCGCCGCCCGCGTCGGCGCGACGAATTCCTCTCCCTGGTGCAGGAGGCCGGCGGCAGTGAGATCGCGGACCGCCCGTTCAACTGCGTCGTGCGCGGCAAAGTCGCTGCGCCGGGCGCCGCACTCGCGCGTCAGCTCCTCCAGCGTCAGCCGGATCGGATGCAGGTCCAGCAGCTGCTGCAGGACCGCCGATTCGACGCTCTCGTCTTCTGCCCAGGTCGTCCTGTATTCCTCGCTCATCTTCATTGGGCACCTTTCGTCCTCAAGTAGAGGCGTCGCCGGAGCTTTCCCGGTCGCGCCGCCAATTGCTGCCCACTATAGAAACTGCCGGCGACGTCTTGTCTGTCGATCTAGTGTCTGAAACGTCTTTGTAACGAGAGGGTCACGCACCCTCACGAATTCCGCCCATCTCAGTGAAGACCGCGGTGTAGCCGCCGTCGCCCCGGCGCTCGTCGGCGATCACGTGGGAGACCGCGTTGATCAGCGCCAGATGGGTGAAAGCCTGGGGGAAGTTGCCGAGGTGGCGGCCCGACTCGGCGTCGAGCTCCTCGGCGTAGAGGTCGAGCCAGCCCGCCGCCTCGAGCAGGCGCTCGCAGAGTTCCCGCGCCCGTTTCGACTCGCCGATCTCCGAGAGCGCCGAGACGAGCCAGAAGGAGCAGATTAGGAAGGTGCCCTCCTCGCCCTGGAGGCCATCGTCGGTCTCGTCGACCTTGTAGCGGCAGACCAGCCCGTGGGCCGTCAGGTCCTCGGCGATCGCGTTGACCGTGTTCCGCACCCGCGGGTCGTCGGGCCGCAGGAATCGGAAGAGCGGGATCAGCAGCAGCGAGGCGTCGAGGGCGTCGGTGTCGTAGTGCTGGCGGAAGACTCCGTCGCGAACCCCGCGCTCGAGGATCTCGGCTTTGATCTCGTCGGCTTTAGCCTGCCACTCCTCGGCCTTTTCGCGCCAGAGCTCGGCGTCGGCGCCCTCGGGCACCCAGCGGGCGAGGCGGGCGCCGCGGTCGACCGCGACCCAGATCATCAGCTTCGAGGAGACGTAGTGCTGGGGCTCGCCCCGCGACTCCCAGATCCCCTGGTCGGGATGGGGCCAGGCGTCGATCGCCGCTTCCACCTGGTAGCGGATCAGTTCGCGGTCGGCCTGGTTGCCGCTGCCGCGGAGCGCCTTCTCGTGTACGTAGACCGAGTCGAGCAGCGACCCCCAGACGTCGTTCTGGCGCTGGTCGAAGGCGCCGTTGCCGATTCGCACCGGCTGGGCGCCGCCGTAGCCGGAGAGGTGGTCGAGCGTCTTCTCCTCGAGCTCGCGCTCGTGGCCGATCCCGTACATGATTTGCAAGTCCGGCTTGTCCTTGCAGACTTCGACGATGAAGCGCATGAAGTCGCGCGCCTCGTGTTCGAAGCCGAGCGTGTGCAGCGCCCAGAGGCTGAAGGTCGAGTCGCGGATCCAGCTGAAGCGGTAGTCCCAGTTGCGTTCGCCGCCCGGCGTCTCCGGCAGCGAGGTGGTGGGGGCGGCGACGATCGCCCCGGTCGGGGTGTAGGTGAGGCCCTTGAGGACCAGTGCCGAGCGCTGCAGGTGGACCCGCCAGGGGTGGTCGGGGAAGTTGCCGTCCCGCAGCCATTCGCGCCAGAACTCTTCGGTCGAGTCGATCCGCTCCAGCGCCTCGGGGGCGCTGCGCGGACCGCCGAGGCCGCCGTCGCTCCAGGTCAGGGCGCAGAAGGCGTGCTGGTCTTCGTGCAGGGTGACCTTGCCGCGGGCGGCGCCGTCGACGATCTCGAGGTCGATGTCGCTGGTCAGCAGCAGCTCGGCGCCGTCGGGCCCGGTTGCGGTCGCTTCGCCGAGCTCGCCGCCGCTCCATTTAGCCCCCGCCCGGCCGTAGTCGAAGCGCGGCAGGCACTCCATCTCCATCTCGACGGTGCCGTCGATGCAGGTGATCGTCCGCAGCAGCGAGTGGTCGGACTCGTGTTCGGTGTCGGGCCGGCCGCGTTTACTGCCGCGCTCGCCGCGCGGCGGCACCCAGTCGGCGATCGTCAGCGCGTCCTTAACCACGGCCCAACCGGTATCGGTGACCCAGGTCGTCTCGATCACCAGCGTTCCGGGCGAGTAGCGGCGGCTGATCGGGACGATCACGCCCTTCGGCCGCAGCGACATGTGGCCGGCGCCGCGGTCGAGCAGGGCGGCGAAGGAGCTGGGGGAGTCGAAGCGCGGTGCGCAGAGCCACTCGACGCTGCCGCTGAAGGAGATCAGCGCCGCGGTGTGGCAGTCGGAGAGGAAGCCGTAGCTCCCGATGGGCGGAAACTGATCTGCGGAGGAGCTCACGGGCGAGGTCAAGCTAGCAGCGGGCTACGCTGAATCCGCATGAACCTGCCGATCGCCCACGTGGCCGGGGTCTTCGCGCCGCTGGAGCTGGTGCCGCTACTGCTCGCCGCGGTGCTCTACGCGAAGCGCAGCATGACCCTGGCCGACCGCGGCCGGCCGGTGCCGCTCTGGCGCCAGATCTGCTTCGCGGCGGGACTGCTGACGATCGTCATCGCCCTGGTCTCGCCGACCGCCCACATCGGCGAGGAGCTGGTGATCGCGCACATGGTCGAGCACCTGCTGCTCGGCGACATCGCCACGCTCCTCCTCGTCCTCGGTTTGACCGGTCCGCTGCTGCAGCCGATCCTGGCGATTCGCTTCTTCGATCGGTTGCGAATCCTTGCCCACCCGCTGGTTGCCTTTCCGCTCTGGGCACTCAACTTCTACGTCTGGCACATCCCCGGGCTCTACGACGCCGCCTACGCCGGCGCCCCCGTGCACGCCCTCGAGCACATCCTCTTCATCTTCTTCGGCTGCCTGATGTGGATGCCGGTTTTCGGGCCCCTCCCGAAGCCGACCTGGTTCACCGCGCCCTGGAAGGTCGGCTATGTGATCGCGGTGCGGTTCGCCGGTGCGATCCTCGGCAACGTCCTGATGTGGAGCGGCACCATCCTCTATCCCGTTTACGCCGCCGGCGAGCGCTACTGGGGGATCTCGCCGCAGGCCGACCAGAGCACCGCCGGCGTGGTGATGATGGTCGAGGGGACCTTCCTCGGCCTCGGCCTGCTCGCCTGGTTCTTCTTCGAGTGGTCCCGAGAGGGGATCGAGAAGCAGCGCCTGCTCGATCTGGCGCAGGACCGGGGGATCGAGCTCGACGAGGCGCGGGCGCAGCGGGCGGTCGCCGCCGGCCAGGGGGAGCGCCTCGAGCTCACCCACCGCGCCCACAGTCGCGACACCTTCGCCCAGGGCGCCCTCCGGGCAGCGCGGTTCGTCGCCACGGCCG
>JBQCHW010000083.1:0-14716 GCA_051954315.1 Solirubrobacterales bacterium | reverse complement strand
GTTGACTTATTCGTCCGAATGTTGCGCCAGAAGCTGGAGAAGCGCTCGCCGTGCTGGGCCTACATCCACACCCACTTCGGGATCGGCTACCGGTTCGAGCCCGAACCGGCCGGGATCGTCGAGGAGGAGCTGCGGCCCGCCGCGGAGCCCATCCCCGTAGAGCCCGAAGAGCAGTGCGATTCCGCTTCACCGGAAGCTCACAAGAGCTTCACCGCGAAGTAACCCCCCGCGCTCCTTTTACACCCTTTTCACATCTCCGCCACAGCGGAGTAACAAGCTGGGACTCGACCGCTGGGAGCCTCCGCCTCAGCTATGTCGAACGAACCAAAAGGGAGTCTGATGTCCAGCTCTAGATGGCTTGTGGTGATCGCGTTTGCGATGGCCCTCACACTCGGCGTCGCCGCGTGCGGGTCCAGCAGCAGCGATGAAACCGGCGGCGGCGGTTCCTCCTCCGGCGGCGGCGAAGTCAGCGGCGAAATCGCCGGTGCCGGCTCGACCGCGCAGCAGGCGGCGCAGGAAGCCTGGATCGCCGAATTCGAGAACGCCAACTCCGGCGCGACGATCTCCTACGACCCGGTCGGGTCGGGCGGCGGTCGCGAACAGTTCCTCTCCGGCGGGGTCGCCTACGCGGGCAGTGACGCGGCGCTCTCGACCGAAGAAGGCGAACTGGAAAAGGCCGAAAAGCGTTGCGCCCCCGGTGAACTGATCGAGGTCCCGGACTACATCTCGCCGATCGCGATCATCTACAACCTCCCGGGCGTCGAAGAACTGAAACTGAGCCCGGAAACCCTGGCGAAGATCTTCGCCCAGGAAATCAGCAGCTGGAACGACCCGGCGATCGCCAAGGACAACCAGGGCGTCGAACTGCCGGACACCCGCATTACCCCGGTCAACCGCTCCGACGAGTCGGGCACGACGGAGAACTTCACCGAATACCTCTCCGAGGTCGTCCCCAGCGTCTGGAAGTTCGAAGTCAGCGGCGACTGGCCGGTCAAGGGCGGCGAAGCCGCGTCCGGTACCTCCGGCGTGGTCGAAGCGGTCAGCGCCGGCGAAGGCACGATCGGCTACGCCGACGCCAGCCAGGCCGGTGAACTCAGCTCCGCCAAGGTCAAAGTCGGCAGCGAATGGGCCGAACCGACCCCGGAGGCCGCGGCCAAGGTTCTCGAGGAGTCACCTCTCGACAAAGAACTCAGCCCCGGCAAGTACACGCTGGCCTACAAACTCGACCGCAAGACGGAAAGCGAGGGGACTTACCCGATCGTCCTCACCTCGTACCTGATCGCGTGCACGAAATACGGGTCGGCTTCCGAAGCCGAAGCCGTCAAGGCCTACGCCGAATACGTGGTCGGTCCGGAAGGTCAGGAACTGGCCGCCGAACAGGCCGGCTCGGCGCCGCTCTCCCCGGCGCTGACGAAGAAAGTTATGCCCGCGGTCGAAGCGATCGAAGCGGGCTAGGAGGGACGTGGCCTCGGTCGACACCACGACCAACGCAGGCCAGTTGCTGGCGGCGGCGTCCGGAGGGCGCCGCCGCCGCGGCGACCGCGTTTTCTCGCGCACCGCGATCCTCGCCGCGGTGACGATCCTGGTCCTGCTGGCCGGGGTCGCGATCTTCCTCCTCTCCGAGGGCTACCCGGCCCTCACCGCAAGCGCCGCGGACCTGCCGGAAGGCAAGACCTTCCTCGACTACGTCGCCCCGCTCGCCTTCGGCACCGTCCTGGCAGCGACCCTCGCCGCGCTGATCGCGGTCCCGCTCGCGGTCGCCGCGGCGCTCTTCATCACCCACGTGGCGCCGCCCCGCATCGCCCTGACGCTCGGCTACCTGGTCGACCTGCTGGCGGCGATCCCGAGCATCATCTACGGCCTCTGGGGCATCTTCGTTCTCGGCCCGAAGATGGTGCCGGTGATGAAGTGGCTGGAAGCAAAGCTCGGCTTCCTCCCGTTCTTCGACGGACCTGCCTCGGTCACCGGGCGGACGATGCTGGTCGCGGGGCTGGTCCTAGCGGTGATGATCCTGCCGATCGTCTCCGCGGTCGCCCGCGAGGCCTTCGCGCAGGCGCCGCGCCGTCTGCAGGAAGGCGCGCAGGCACTCGGCGCCACCCGCTGGGAGATGATCCGGATGACCGTCCTCCCGTTCGGCCGCTCCTCGGTGGTCAGCGGCGCGATGCTCGGTCTCGGCCGGGCGCTGGGCGAGACGATGGCGGTGACGATCATCCTCTCGGTCTCCGGCGCCGTCACCTTCAACCTGATCAGCCAGGCGAACCCCTCGACGATCGCCGCCAACATCGCCCTCGACTTCCCGGAGTCGAGCGGCCTCGCGATCAACGCCCTGATCGCCACCGGCCTCGTCCTCTTCGCGATCACCCTAATCACCAACATGGGCGCGCGCTGGATCATCGCCCGCCAGCAGGGGGAATAGCGATGGAGAGCTCGGTCCAGACCCTGCCTCAGAATCAGCCCTCGCGGCTGCTCGCCAGCGGCCTCGGCTGGCGCCGCCGCAGCGTCAACATCGTGATGACGGCGCTGATCGCCGGCGCCTTCGCGCTGGCGATGATCCCGCTCTTCTCGCTCGTCTTCGAGGTCGCCAAGCGCGGCATCCCCGGCTTGAGCGCGGAATTCTTCACCGAGGACGCGCGCGGCGTGGTCGGTGGCGGCGGCGCCTCGCACGCGATCATGGGGACGCTGATCATCACCGGCCTCGCCGCGGTGATCTCGGTCCCGATCGGGATCATGGCCGCGATTTACCTGAACGAGTACGGGACCGGGCGGCTGCGTAAAGCGCTGACCTTCTTCGTCGACGTGATGACCGGGATCCCCTCGATCGTCGCCGGCCTCTTCGCCTACGCCCTCTTCGAGATCTTCTTCGGGCCCGGCATCCGGCTCGGCGTGATGGGCTCGGTGGCGCTCTCGCTGCTGATGATCCCGATCGTCATCCGCTCCGCCGAGGAGGTTCTGAAGATCGTCCCCGACCACCTGCGCGAGGCCTCCTACGCGCTGGGAACGCCGAAGTGGAAGACGATCACCAAGGTCGTCCTGCCGACCGCCTTCGCCGGCCTCGTCACCGGGGTGATGATCGCGATCGCCCGGATCGTCGGCGAGACCGCGCCGCTGCTGGTGACGACCGGCGTCGTCGACTCGATGAACACCGACCCCTTCAACGGCCGCATGCAGAACCTGGCCGTCTACGCCTACAACGAGTACCGATCGCCCGGGGTGATGAAACAGGCCGCCTACGACAAGGCCTGGGCCGCCGCCCTGACCCTGATCGCGATCGTGATGATCCTCAACGTCGCCGCCCGGCTCGTCTACCGGCGATACAAGACCGAGATCCGCTGAGAGTGGAAGGAAGGAAGCTGAGATCGATGCTGGGAGCCGCGACTAAACGCAGCGAGCCGGAGGAGAAGCGAGCGGAGATGGCCGACTCGCGCGCCACTGGCGCCACCTCCACCGAGCCTGTGACGAAAGCCGCCGGGCGCCCGGCGAAGACGATCGAGGCGCGCGAGGTCAACCTCTTCTACGGCGACTTCCACGCGGTCGAAAACGTGACGATGACGATCGAGCCGAACAAGGTGACGGCGCTGATCGGCTCCTCGGGTTGCGGCAAGACGACCTTCCTGCGCTCGCTCAACCGCATGCACGAGCTGACGCCGGGGGCGCGGGTCGAGGGCCACGTCGCCCTTGACGGCGAGGACATCTACGGCTCGAGGGTCGATCCGGTCGCGGTGCGGCGGCTGATCGGGATGGTCTTCCAGCAGCCGAACCCGTTCCCGACGATGTCGATCTACGACAACGTCGCCGCCGGTCTCAACCTCAACGCGACGAAGGTGAGCAAGGCGGAGAAGGACCGCGTGGTCGAGCGCAGCCTGCGCGGAGCCCACCTCTGGGACGAGGTCAAAGACCGGCTCGACAAGCCCGGCGGCGGCCTCTCCGGCGGCCAGCAGCAGCGGCTCTGTATCGCCCGCGCGATTGCGGTCGAGCCCGAGGTCCTGCTGATGGACGAGCCCTGTTCGGCGCTCGACCCGGTGGCGACGCTGGCGATCGAGGACCTGATCGGCGATCTGAAGAGCCGCGACACGATCGCCATCGTCACTCACAACATGCAGCAGGCCTCGCGAGCGAGCGACGTCACCGCCTTCTTCAACCTCGACGAGACCGGCAAGCCCGGCCACCTGGTCGAGATGGGGCCGACCACCGAGCTCTTCACCAATCCGAGCAAGAAAGAGACCGAGGACTACGTCAGCGGTCGCTTCGGTTGAGGAGGGGTAGACGATGCCGGAAGTGGCGCGCGCGGAATACCTGGAGGAACTGGCCAACCTGGAGGCGAGCGCGCTCGGCGGGCTCGACCTCGTCAACATCGCCCTCGGGCGGACGCTGGAAGCGGTCGAGCACCAGGACGTCGAGCTGGCCCAGCTGGTCGTCGCCGACGACGACCGCATCGACGGCCGCTACCTCGAGGTGCACCAGGCGCTGATCACGCTGCTGGCGACGCAGTCGCCGGTCGCCACGGATCTGCGCTTGATCTCTTCATTGCTGCACGTGCTGAAGAACATCGAGCGGATGGGCGACCAGTGCGTGAACATCTGCAAGGTGATCCCGATCTCCGGCAACGAGCCGCCGGCCGATCAGGAGATGGTCGACCTGATCCTGAAGATGGGTCGCCACACGAAGGCGCTGATCGCCCAGGCGAAGCGAGCTTTCGAAGAGCGGAGCGTCGAGATGGCGCAGGACCTGGTCCGCCAGGACGACGTCGTCGACGATCTCAACCGCGAGTGCTTCCGGCTGGCGCTGGAGATCGGCGACGACGCCGACAAGCGCGAGTGGGCGATGACGATGCTGCTGGCGGCGCGGGCGCTGGAGCGGACCGCTGACAACGCGGTCGACATCGGCGAGCAGGTCGCCTTCGTGGTGACCGGGCTGTTCCGCGAGTTCGAGGACGCCTCGCATCCCTCGTAGCGCTTGAGATCCGGCGCGGCTGGGAACATGCAGGGGATACCCGTGACCCTGTGCGCCGCCATCGACATCGGCAGTAACACGACGCGACTGCTCGTCGCCGAGCCCGTCGACGGGCAGCTGAAGAAGGTGATGGAGCAGCGCGCCTACACCCGGATCGGCAAGGCGGTCGACAAGAAGGGCGCGATCAAGGCGGAGAAAATCGAGGAAGTCGGCGAGGTGGTCGGCACCCAGGTGCGGCTCGCCCAGGAGCTGGGGGCGAAGGAATTCCGCGCCGTGGCGACGGCGGCGATGCGCGACGCGACCAATGGCGAGGACGTCGCCGAGGCGGTCGGCGAGGCGGCCGGGATCCCGATCGAGATCCTGCCCGAGGAGGAGGAGGGCCGGCTCTCCTTCATCGGCGCGACGAAGACGCTCGGGCACCCCTCCGAGGGCTTGGTCGGCGTCGTCGACATCGGCGGCGGCTCGACCGAGGTGATCCTCGGCACCGTCAGTGGCGGCGTCCAGAGCGTGCGCTCCTGGCCGGTCGGCTCGGGCAACCTGGCCGAGGAGCTGATTTCCTCCGACCCACCCTCGGCGGCCGAAATCCGCCGCATCCGCGACCGCATCGACGACATCTTCGAGGGCGTCGAGTTCGAGAAGCCCGCCCAGGCGGTCGCCGTCGGGGGCTCCGCCACCTCCCTCCGCCGCCTGGTAGGGGCGGTGCTCGAGTACGAGACGCTGGAGCGCGGCATCCGCGTCCTCTCCAGCGACCCCGCCGTCGACGTCGGCCGGCGCTTCGAGCTCGACCCAACCCGGGTCCGCATCCTTCCGACCGGCGTCCTCCTGCTCGAGAAGGTCTCCGACCTGCTCGGCCAGCCGCTGCAGATCGGCAAGGGCGGCCTCCGCGAGGGGGTCATCCTCGACCTCCTCAACGGCAGCACCAACGGCTCCTCCCCCGAGCGCGTCGCGGCCTAGGCGCTCCCGTAGCGGCTGCGCCTAGCCGCCGGCGTTGAAGATCGATTCGTCGAAGCCGGTGATCGCCGGTTCGGCGGCGTAGCCGATCTTTTCGAGGCCGAACAGTTCCTCGATCGTCGCCAGCAGCGAGTAGTGGTTGAAGTACGTTTCGCTCGTCGTTCCGGCTGCGACGAAGGGGGAGAGCAGGAGGGCGCCGACGCGGCCGCCGCCTCCGATCGGCTTCACCGGCCCGGCGGCGGGTTCTTCGGCTTCCGGTTCCGGCGGTACGTTCGGGTAGATGGGGGTGATGCAGCAGGCGCTGCTGTCGGCCTGTTCCTCTTCCTGGGGCGCCTGGGTGGAGGTGATGATGAGCAGGCCGCCGTCTTTGTAGGCGAACGAGCTCTGGATCGAGGAGACGATCGTCTTCAGCTCTTCTTCGCTGGCGGAAGGGTTCTCCGGCGTCGGCGGGGCGGGGGAGATGTAGGCGAGGGCCGGGAACTTCTCCGGCTTCAGCGCCAGGTCTTTTGCCAGCCGCGCGAGGCCGGGGTCGCCTTCGCCGCATTCGCCGGCATCGACGATCGCATGGAAGTAGGCGAAGGGGTTGCGGGGGGTGACGAAGCAGCCCGGTGGCGGAGTGGTTGCGAGCGGAGGCGCTTCTTCGCCGGCTTCGTCCTTGTCGATGTAGGCGCGCCAGCTGTGTTTCTTTTCCTCCAGTTGCGCCGGCAGCGTCTTCGTAGTGGCCGGGTAGACACAGCCGTTGCCTTCGACCTGACCTTCGGTCGATTCCGTCCCCGGGGCGATGTCGCCGTAGGCGAGGCAGCCGGCGGCGGTTTCCGGGGTCGGTCCCTGGCCGCTGAGGAGGGCGATCTGGTTCGCCAGCTCCCCTTTCGTCACCGCGAAGTAGTTCGTCAGCAACTCTCCCTGAGCCGGCAGTTCTTCCTTGAAGTAAGTGGAGGTCGAGATTTCGCCGAAGGTTTCTTCGTAGCCGCCCTCGTCGAGCACGATCAGGAACACGTGTTTCACTTCCGGCAGTCCCGTCGGCACTTCTTCTTCGATGATCGGAACTTCGGGTTCCGGTTCGCTCGGTAGCGGTTCTTCGACCACCGGGACTTCGGCCGGGATGCTCGGGGGAGGTGCGGCGGTCGTTTCCGGCGTCGCTTCGGACGCTTCGGCTTCGGGTTCGGCTGCAGCCGGTTCCGGTGCGGTTTCTTCTTCTTCGGCGGGCGGCGGCGACGGTTCTTCGAAGAGGATCGTGGTCAGCCCGGCGCTCTGGGCGAGCTCGTTGGTCGCCGAGCCGAGGGCGACGCCAAGCGCCAGCATCCCGATCACCGCAGCCGCCGCGGCACGGGGGGAGGGCATGAAGTCGGAGCGAGCGAACGGCCAGCTCCCAACCTTCTTCTCCGCAGGCTCATCGGTTTGCGAGGGCTTGTCCCGCTGCGCCGGGGCCTTGATCACGGGGATGCGGCCCGTAGCGAAGGTGCGCAGGCGCTGGATCTGCTGGACGATCGCCGCCGGCAACGAGCCTAGGCGCGCCCCGCACTCGAGGCAGTAGCGCTGGTCGGGTGCTCGCGCGGCCCCGCACTCCGAACAGTTCTTGCCGGTCACGTGGGGCGATTCTCGGCGTTGGTCGCTTCACAGTTGTGAAGAATTTGTACATAGGCGGTTGCCACACCGTTTTCACAACTCTTCAACACTGAGGTGGGCTCGTATCCAGAGAATGGCCCGGTGCGCACCCCGATTGCCGGCAGCGGCGACAACTGCCCCTCCTGCGGCGCTTCCCTCGCTCCCGACCAGCGTTATTGCCTGGCCTGCGGGCACCGGCGCGGCGATCCTCGACTGCCATTCATGGACGCGGTCGTCTTCATGGAGTCGGCGAAGCAGCCGGCGCCAGCCGAGGCCTCGGCTGCGACCGCGGTTGCGCCCGCTCCCGACCGCCGCCCTTTCATGTCCGCCAACGCCTCCCTGGTCGCCGGCGTCGCGACGCTGATCCTGGCGATCGGCGTCGGCGTCTTGATTGGCCGCTCCGCCGACGGCGGCTCCACGAATGCGGCCGCTCCCGCGCCCCAGGTGATCACGGTCGGCGGGGGCGGCGGCGAAGTCGCCTCCACCGCGAGTGCCGGCGAAGGCAAGGCCAAGGCGAGCAGCAGTAGTGCTGGAGGTGCCGGCAAGCCAAAGACGGCGACGCAGAAAAAAGCGAAAAAGAAGCTCGAGACCGGGAGCAGCGGCACCACCAAGGCGGTCGAAGAAGTCTACGAACCGGCCGCCGGCGTGAAGATCGCCCCGCCCGAACAGAAAATCGGCGGCGAATGCGACCCCGGCGTCGCCGGCTGCGGCAGCAACGGCAAGTTCGAAGGGACCTTCTTCGAATGAGGCTCGTCGACCGCATCCGCCGCACCCCATCCCCTTCGCAGACGACCAGTCAGCAACAACCGGTCGCCAACGGCTCCGCGCCGGCGGCCCTCAACTCCGCCTACGGCGAAGAGTTCATCGTCGACCTCGAGCGCCGTCGGGAGCAACTCGTGGCCAAGGTCGCCGAGCTCCAGTGGGACCTCGGCGGCCTCGTCTACGAGATGATCGTCCGCAACAGCATCGACGTCGAGGTAATAGTTAAACGCGCCGTCCCCCTCCAAGACGCCGACGCCGAACTAGGCGAGGTAGAACGCATCCTCCGCATGGAGCAGTCCGGCACCGCCGGCCTCTGCACCAGCTGCGGCGCCCCCCACTCCTCCGGCGCCACCTTCTGCTGGCAATGCGGCAAACCCCTCCTCACCCAAGTCTCAGGCGACGAGATCCTCAAGCGGTAGGGGGCGGGCAACTAACTGCCTAGGTTTCGAGCCGCACTCGTAGGGAGGGATGGGTGTCCCTCTCGAGACCTGGGTTCCACGCCACAAAATTGGCCATCTCTCGCTGAGTTGTCTGTGCGAGGACCAGGACGCCGGCCCCGAAAGGGACACCCCTCCCTCCGAGCGACAGTGCCTGGGATTCGCTCTTTCGCGAAACCGCGAAGAACCGCGATATAGCCGGTTCCTCGCGGTCTCGCGAGAGGATGGTCGACGGAGACTGTCGCTAGGAGGAGTGGGTGTCCTCTGGCCGACCGGCGTCCTCTTGCCGGCACAGATCACTTGGCGAGAGAAGCTGCGTTAGAGGCCGGCAACCCAGGGAGGTCAGAGGACACCCACTCCTCCATACGAGTGCGGTTGGTAGTTAGGGCTAGCCGAAGCGGCCTGAGACGTAGTCGCGGGTCCTCGGGTCGCGGGGTTCGCTGAAGATCTTGGTGGTCTCGTCGGCCTCGATCAGGGTGCCTACTGGTTTGGGGCCGGCGGTCTCGAGGCTGAAGAAGGCGGTGCGATCGGCCACTCGGGCCGCCTGCTGCATGTTGTGAGTGACGATGACGATGGTGAAGCGGCCTTTGAGGCTGTGCATCAGGTCCTCGATCGCGCCGGTGGCGATCGGGTCGAGGGCCGAGGCGGGCTCGTCGAGGAGGAGGACGTCGGGCTCGATCGCGATCGCGCGCGCGATGCAGAGGCGCTGCTGCTGGCCGCCGGAGAGGCCGAGGGCGCTGTCCTTGAGCCGGTCTTTGACCTCGTCCCAGAGGGCGGCGCCCCGCAGCGCGCTCTCCACCCGCTCGTCGAGGCCCCGGCGCAGGCCGAGGTTGCGGGGCGCCCAGGCGATGTTGTCGTAGATCGACTTCGGGACCGGGTTCGGTTTCTGGAAGACCATGCCGATCCGTCGCCGCACCTCGACCCGATCGACGCTCGAGCCGTAGAGGTCGTGTCCGTGGTAGAGGACCTGGCCCTCGATCCGGAAGCTGGGGACCGAGTCGTTCATCCGGTTGAGGCTGCGCAGGAAGGTCGTCTTGCCGCATCCGGAAGGTCCGATCAGAGCCGTGATCTGGCCGCGGCGGATGCCGAGGTCGACGCCGGCCAGCGCCTGCTTGGCGCCGTAGAAGATCGAGACGCCGCGCGAGTCGAAGACCAGTTCTGGCGCGACCAGGGGCTGGATCGCCGCCGTTGCGGTGACGCCGCCGAGGGGAGCGATCGGCGCTTTGTCCTGGACGCGGACGCGGGAGGGGACGCTGGTCATGAGCTCAACTTTCGGTTGCTGCGCGCCAGCAGCGCCCGGGCGCCGAGGCTCGCGAGGAGGATGAAGGAGACGAGGAGGAGCGACATCCCCCAGGCTTCCGTGAAGCCTTCGGGGTTGCCTTCTTCGGAGAGTTTGTAGATCCAGGTGGGGACGTTCGGCAGCGCTTCGAAGGGGTTGACCGAGAACGCTTTCGGGTCGAAGACCGAGGTGGTGAGGATCAGCGGCGCGGTCTCGCCGGCGGCGCGGGCGACCGCGAGCACGGTTGCGGTGACGATGCCGCCGATCGCCGTCGGCAGGGTCACGGTCAGGACCGCGCGCCAGCGGGCGACCCCGAGCGCGTCAGAAGCTTCGCGCAGCCCCTTCGGCACCAGCTGCAGGACCTCCTGGGAGCCGCGGGCGATCAGCGGCAGCTCGATGATCGCCAGCGCTAGCGCGCCTGAGAAGGCCGACTGCTGCTTGTGGTCAACGAGGAGGGCGAAGACGAAGAGGCCGAGGATGATCGAGGGCAGCCCGTTCAGCAGGTCGAGCGTGAGTTTGAGCAGGCGGGTGCCCCTGGCGCCGGCGTACTCGGTGAGGAAGAGAGCGATGAGGACGCCCAGCGGCATCGCCATTGCCGTCGCGACTATCGCGATCACGATCGTCCCCAGCAGCATCGGCCCGACCCCGGTCGGATAGCCGGTGAAGATGAAGTCGAGGTCGATCGCTTTGGCGCCGCGGGCGACGACCGTCCAGATCACGATCACGAGCACGGCGATCGCGGCCACGGCGGCAGCGGTCGCAGCGACCTCGGCGGCCCGGCTGACGATCCGCCGCCGCCGCAAGTTGCCGCTCGGGGTCAGCGGCGCGGTCGGGTCCGGGATCAGCTGCCCGCTCATCAGTGCCCCGCCCCGCCGTAGCTGAAGCGCTGTCCGATCCAGCTGGCGAGCAGGTTGGCGCCGAGGCCGATCACCAGCAGGATCACCCCGCAGTAGAAGAGCGAGGCCTTGTGCAGTTCGGTCAGCGCGCCGGGGAACTGCAGGGCGATCCGCGAGGCGAGGGTGTCGCCGGTCTCGAATAGCGAGGCCTGGATTTCCGAGCCGGCGCCGATCACCTGGGAGACGGCGATCGCCTCGCCGAGGGCGCGGCCGAGGCCGAGGATGCAGGCGGCGACGACGCCCGAGGAGGTGGTGGGGAGGACGATTCCGCGGACGACCTCCCAGCGGGTGGCACCGAGCGCGGCGGCTCCGTCCTGCAGGTCTGCCGGCACCGAGGCGAAGAGGTCGCGGGAGATCGAGGCGATGATCGGGATCACCATGATCGTCACGATCAGGCTGGCGGTGAAGACGCTGAGGCCGGTCGTTTCCGGGGCGCCGAAGATCGGCAGGAAGCCGAAGCTGCCGTGGAGGAATGGCTCGACGTGCGCCTGCACGAATGGCGCTAGGACCAGCAGCCCCCAGAAGCCGAGGATGACGCTGGGGATCGCCGCCAGCAGCTCGACCAGCGGACCGATCACCGCGCCCAGTCCCTTCGGCGCCAGCAGAGTCAGGAAGAGGCCGATCGCGATCGCGATCGGGGCTCCGAGCAACAGCGCGAACCCCGACGTGACCGCGGTTCCGTAGAGCAGCGAGCCGGCGCCGAAGGCGCCGAAGTTCGGCTGCCATTCCGTAGAGGTGACGAAGCCGAGGCCGTATTTCGAGATCGCCGGCGAGGCCCTGTGGATGATCTGGTAGCCGACCAGAACGATGATCGCGCCGACCGTAAGCGCGGCGAGGAGGCAGATCCCGAAGAGGGCGCGGTCGCCGATCGTGTCGGCGCGCTTGCGCAGATCGCTGACCCGGGCGCCGTGGCCTGGCGCACGGGCGGCGGCGGAGGCGGAGGCGCTCATCCGGCGCAGCCTAAGAAGTAAGGGTCACGTTCTTGTAACTCAATTGTTACTTCCGCCATTCACGGAATTGACACACCTTTGTGAACCGATCCGGGAAGGCTTGCGCCGTCAATCCACTGGAAAGGAATCCGCATTGCTCCGCAATAGGTTGCTCGTACTGCTGATCGCGGCACTCGCGTCGGTAGGAGCCATGGCCTCGGTGACGGCGGCCGCGGCCTCTGCCGCAGTCACCGGTGCCGGCTCGACGCTGGTCGCTCCGCTGATGGCGAACTGGATCAGCAACTTCGAAATCAAGGAAGGCATCCCAGTCAAATACTCAGCGGTCGGCTCCGGTACCGGCATCGCCCAGATCACCGCCCGGACCGTCGACTTCGGCGCTTCCGACGCGCCGCTGACGCCGGAACAGGCTGCTGCCTGCAACGGCTGCGTCCAGGTGCCGTGGGCCCTCTCGGCCACCGGCGTCGGGTTCAACATCCCGGGTGTGAAGAAGCTGAACCTGACCGGCAAGGTCCTCGCCGGCATCTACTTCGGCAAGATCACCAAGTGGAACGACCCGAAAATCACGGCGATCAACAAAGGCGTGAAGCTGCCGGGCCTCAACATCACCCCGGTCTTCCGCTCCGACGGTTCCGGTGACACCTACGCGTTCACCAACTACCTGTCGAAAATCAGCCCCGCCTGGCGCAGCGAAGTCGGCTACGCGACCACCGTCGGTTGGAAAGCCGGGGTCGGTGCCAAAGGCAATGCGGGCGTTACCGCCACGGTGACGAAAACCCCGGGTGCAATCGGCTACATCTCGGCCTACTACCTGATCGCCGCCGGCGTCCACGCCGCCGCGATCCAGAACAACGCCGGGAACTACGAGCTCCCGAACATCCCCAACATCTCAAGCGCCGCTTCCACTGTGACGAAGCTGGGCTCGGACAACGCAGTCAGCATCACCGACCCCCCGAAGAAGGCGTCGATCGCTTACCCGATCTCCACCTTCACCTACGCGATCATCCCCCATGACGCGAAGCAGAAGGGGTTCCTGCAGCAGTTCGCCAACTACTGCCTGACGATCGGCCAGAAATACGGCGCCGCGCTCGACTTCGCGCCGCTCCCCAAGGTCGTCAAACAGGCAGGCCTAAAAGCAGTCGCCTCCCTCTAACGGGAAGCAGCAGTACCTCCTCAGACCGGCATCGGGCTTCGGCCCGGTGCCGGTTTTTCGTTCTCTGCACTCCTGAATTCACGTTCGAGACGCGATCACGGCTCAGAAATAGTCTTCTATCAGGGCCTGTCGTCTGCGCTCACGTCTGCGAGCCCGTCGTTTCTGCCGCTGCTCCATTTCTTCGTCCATGCGTACCAGCTCTTCAGCATCGGCGGGCCTGCGCCGAACGAGCACAAGGGCGCGATCGAAGTCAAATACGTCAGAGTCTTTGGCGATGCGAGCGGCCAAGTCTCTCTCTTCTCGCTCAGTCATGGTTTCCGAACTTACCCCTGGTTGTGTGCTGTCACGGTTGAGAGTTCTTGCAGCGATTCGATCTCGATCTGTGCATCTTTCAACCCTTGGCTTAGCTGCCTGATCGACCTTTCTGCTGCTCTGATTGCGGCTTCGGTTTCCGCTGCAGTCTCATCGGCATCAGCTGCGAACTTGGCGCCACGGGTCGAGATCTCAATCGGCAGTCGTCCGCGAAGCAGGCCCGAGAGGGCGGGAGTGACCAGCAGGAGGCAGCCGTAGAAGGCGAGCAGGGCAACCTCGAGGCGGTAGAGGATGACTTGTTCGAGAGCTGGCGCCGGCAGGGCGGGGTCGCCGTGGGCATTCACGGGCACCGGGGTCAGGGCAAATGCGATGAGCGCGATAGCGAGGGCGATGCCAATAAGAACCCGAATGAGAAGGCGCTCGACCATTTCGGGGGTAAGCCTCCGGCGCTGGAATTTCTCCCCCGTGCGTGGAGTTAGCCCCGCTTTCTCCGCCTTTTCACATCTTTGCCACGGCGATCCCGAACTCTGTCGGTGACAAACGGATTCGAGATAGGGAGACACCGATGACTTCCCGTGTTGACATGCATTGCCACTCGACTGCCTCGCAGCTCTCGAAGCTGGGGGTGCAGCGTTCGCTGGGGTTGCCGGAGTGCGCGACGCCTCCGCGGGAGGTCTACGAGTTAGCCAAGCGGCGGGGGATGGACTTCGTCACGATCACCGACCACGACACGATCGACGGCTGCCTCGAGCTCGCCGATCGTCCCGACTGCTTCGTCTCCGAGGAGCTGACCGCCCGCTTCGCCGGCGAGCCCCAGGCGGTGCACGTCCTCGTCTATGGGATCACTCCCGGAGACCACGAGTGGCTGCAGGCCCATTCCGGCGATGTCGAGGCCTGCGCCGCATACCTTCACGAGCGGGAGGTCGTCTGCGCCCTGGCGCACCCGTTCTTCAACGTCGCGGCGCCGCTGACCCGGCGCCACCGGCGACGACTGGCGGAGCTCTTCCCGATCTGGGAGGTCCGCAACGGCTCGCGGGCCGCCGAGCTGAACATGCCTGCCGTGGTCTACATCGAGACCCACGGCGGCACCGGCATCGGCGGTTCCGACGACCATGCCGGCGTCGACATCGGCCGCACCTTCACCGAGGCGCCCGCGGCCGAGACGCCGGAAGAGTTTCTCGCGCACCTGCGGCGGGGTGATGCCGAAGCGCATGGGGAGCAGGGCAGCGCGGCCAAGTGGACGCATGCGGCGATGGCGTTGGCTACTCGGGCTCTGGCGTTGGGGGGCGGGCGGGGGGGGGGCGCCCCGCCAAACCCGCGGCGGGGGGACGGCGGGACCACCCCCCCCCCCCAAGGGGGGCGCGGGAAAACCAAACCTGGGCTAGAAAAGCCCAGCGGGGTTAGGGTGGGGGGCGGGGGGGGGG
>JBQCHW010000082.1:0-2954 GCA_051954315.1 Solirubrobacterales bacterium | reverse complement strand
ATTTGGGTGGAGCGGTGACAGAATTCTACATTATCGCAAAAGGAATGTGCCTGGGGGTGCTGTTCGTCGGATATCTCGGCTTTTATATCACCTAGATCCGCGGGGGCGAGGCGACCGTGGTCATGCCGGAGCGACCGGAGCTGCTGAACCACGTCGGCTCCCAGCACGCCGGCGCCCTTTTCACCGTCGCCGAGACGGCATCCGGCGCCGCCTTCGTCGGCGCCTTCGCCGAGCGGATGGGCGACCTCACCCCGCTCGCCCGCAGCGCCGAGATCTCCTACGAGAAGGTCGCCGAGGGCCCGATCACCGCGAAGGCGAAGCTCGGCATCTCCGTCGCCAAGGCCCACGAGACCCTCGACGCCGACGGCAAGGTCGAGTTCCCCTGCGACGTCGAGCTGACGAACGCCGGCGGCGACCTGGTGGCCGCCGCCAACGTCCGCTGGCACGTCCGGCTCAAAAAGCCGGCCGCGGGTTAACTACTGCCAGGGCGGTCCCTGGGGACAACGGCCGGGGATCCACGGCGGACCCCCCTTGTGGCACGTGGTGACTTCGTCGCCCGCCGGGCCTTCCGGCCCTTCGGGACCAGCGGGTCCGGTCGGGCCAGCCGGACCGGCAGGTCCGGGTGCGCCCGCGGGGCCAGTTGCGCCGGTCGGGCCGGCAGGACCGGTCGCGCCCGTCGGGCCGGGAGGCCCCGGAGGCCCCGGGACCGGCTCGTGATGGGCCCGCCTGCAGATTTCCCTCGCCGCCTTCCGCGCCCGGCGGCGCTCATTACGGAGTTTCCTCCGCGGATGCTTTGAGGCGTTGGCCAGGAAAGCCCGCTGGACCCTGCCTTCGCAGTTTTTCCTTTCCTTGGTGTTGTCGGATTTCGTGGATGCACCTGCCGTGGCGGGCACCATCAGCGCGACGAGCGCCAATAGGGCCGCCGCCAAAAGCGCCTTCGGATTCTTGAAGGCGATGAGTTGACTCATGACTTCCCCCCTGTCTGGGTTGCAGAAGGGAATGAACGTAGGCGTCCTGAGTTAATTGAGAATCCTTAATTAAGCGAGTTTTATCTTGGTACACCCGGTTCTAACAAGAGCATCTACCGACTTTTAAAAACGCGATCCTCGACCATTCGTCCACCCGCCGCTACGACAATCGTCCAGCGCAGTTGACTTGATTAGGAAACCGCGCTGTACGCGCCGACAGCGCGGGGGTGAGCTTCCGAAACCAGCTTCCGCGCACCCGCCGCTCCGCCTCCGGCCTGGTTGCCCTGGCGGCGATCGCCGGCTCCGTCTTCCTCCCGACGCCCGCGGCCAAGGCCTATGGGCCGGTCGAGGTCATCGGTCCGCCCGAGGTTCGCTCGATGGTCGAAACCTTCCTCGTCCCGACCCTTGCGCATCCGGTTCGCATCGTCATCGGCGCCTGTCCGGACGGCTATCCCTCGCAGGGTTGCCACATCTCGGGGAGCCGGATGGACACGATCTGGCTCAACCCCGCTTCGGGCGGACTCGACACCGAGACGACCGCCCACGAGATGGGCCACGTCTTCGAGAGCTACATGTGGAACCTGCGCTGGGAACACCGTCCGAACAGTGAATTCGTGCCGAAGACCTTCGGCCGCATCGCCTCGGTCCTGTTCGGGGAATTCAATTCCACGACCCTCGAAACGGAAATCTGGTCGGAGCGGTTCGCCGAAAGCTACAGCGCCTGCGCCCGGCTGCCCGAGCTGTCGGAAACCATCACCGGCTTCTACGGCTTCCAGATGAGCCCGGAACAGCACGACGTCATCTGTCCGATGATCGACGAAATGGGCCAGCGCTACGAAGAAGCGAACAAGGCCGCCGAAACCGAAGCGACCGGCCCGCGCGTGCGCTTCCGCCGCAACGACACGATCGGGCCGCTCAAGCCGTAAGGCGCTTGGCCGGCAGCCGCCGGGTCGACCAGAACGACGCCAGCACCAGCAGGGCGGCGACGAGGAAGGCGAGCTTCAGCGCGTCGAGCTGGGCGTCTTCGTAGTGGGAGACGAGCGCGTCGGTCGTCCGCGGGCGCAGGCGCTCGGCCTCGGCGACCGCTCGCACCTCGTCGGCGGATACGAAGCTGGCGCCGGCGCTGAGCTGCACCTCGACCTGCTGCTGGATCCGGTCGGAGACCTGCGAGTCGCCGGCGATGTTGCCGGTGAAGGAGGCGATCAGGCCGGTGATCACGATCGCCCCGAGCAACGCCGTGCCGAGCGAGGAGCCGAGCTGCTGGGCGGTGTACTGGAGGCCGCCGGCTTCGCTGCGCTCCTGGTCGCCGACCGCCGACTGGACGACGTTGCCGAGCTGGGAGACGACGAGGCCCATGCCGACCCCGAGAACCCCCATCGCGAAGAGGAAGGAGCCGTTGTTGAGGTCGGGCTCGATCGTCCCCAGCAAGAGCAGGGTGGAGACGAAGACGAGGCCGAGGCCGGTGCGGACCAGCGGCCGCGGCGCGAATCGCGTCGCCAGGCTCGAGCCGACGATCGCGCTGACGAAGAGGCCGACCGAGGTCGGCAGCATTCGCACCCCGGTTTCCAGCGCGTCGAGGCCCTGGACGATCTGCAGGAAGAGCGGGATCGTGAAGAAGATCCCCATCAGCACGAGGTTCTGGGCGAGGAACATCGAGACGCCGCCGCGCAGCGCCGGGACCTTCAGCAGGTCGAGGCGCAGCAGCGGTTCCTCTCCGCGGCTCTCGCGCCGGCGCTCCCAGCTGACGAAGGCGGCGATGAGGACGCCGCCGAGGGCGAACACGAACGGGGTGAGCGAGAAGCCGAAGGGGGTGATCGGCGAGCTGCGGGGCGCCAGCCATCCCCAGTTGCTCGCCTGCAGGACGGCGAAGACGAGGACGGCGAGCCCCGCCGCCGAGAGGACGCCACCGACCCAGTCGAGGACCGGTCGCTCTCCCTCGCTCTCCGGTTCGGCCATCAGCCGGGTGCCGAGGAGGATCCCGATCGC
>JBQCHW010000081.1:0-7352 GCA_051954315.1 Solirubrobacterales bacterium | reverse complement strand
TCCGTCCCGAGATCGCCGCCAAGATCCGCGCCGCAATCGCCGACTTCGAGCAGCCCGACGGCGTCTACGCCCCAGCGAGCACCTGGATCATCACCGCCCGCGTGCCCGCCCAATAACCTGTGGGCATGGCCGATACCGCGCAGAGCGAACCTGTTGCGCCTCGCCTGGCCGCTGTCCGGGAGCAGCTGACCCTGCTCGCGGACTACCTTTGACCCGGCTGCTCTAGAGAAGGAAGCGGCCGCGCTCGAGGAGGAGATGGGGCGGCCCGGGTTCTGGGACGACCAGGAGGCCGCGGCGAAGACCTCCGCCGCCCACGCGCGGGCGCAGAAGCGGCTGGAGATGTTCCGCGGCCTGGAGTCCGACGTCGCTGACCTCTCCGACCTCGCCGAGATGGCGGCTGAGGACGAGGAGATGGCGGCTGAGCTGGACACGCAGCTGCGCTCGGTCGAGCAGCGGCTGGCCGAGCTGGAGGAGGCGCGCCTCTTCAGCGGCGAGTACGACGCCGGCGACGCGGTCGTCACCGTCCACGCCGGGGCCGGCGGCACCGACTCCCAGGACTGGGCCGAGATCCTCCTGCGGATGTACCTGCGCTGGGCCGAACGGCGCGATTTCAAGGTCGAGATGGTCGAGGCCTCGGCGGGAGAGGAGGCCGGGCTGAAGTCGGCCACCTTCATCGCCCGCGGCGAGAACGCCTACGGGCTCTTCGCCGCCGAGCGCGGCGTCCACCGGCTGGTCCGGATCTCACCCTTCGACTCCTCCGCCCGCCGCCACACCAGCTTCGCCCAGGTCGAAGTCGGGCCGGTGGTCGAAGAAGACGTCGAGGTCGAGATCGACGAGGGCGACCTGCGGATCGACACCTACCGCGCCTCCGGGGCCGGCGGCCAGCACGTCAACAAGACCGACTCGGCGGTGCGGATCACCCACCTGCCGACCGGCGTCGTCGTCCAGTGCCAGAACGAGCGCTCGCAGATGCAGAACCGGGCCGTGGCGATGCAGCTGCTGCGCTCGCGGCTGATCGAGCTGGAGGAGCGCAAACGCTCCGAAGAGCTGGCGAAGCAGCGGGGCGAGGTCAAAGACGTAGCCTGGGGATCGCAGATCCGCAGCTATGTGATGCACCCCTACACGATGGTCAAGGACCACCGCACCGAGCATGAGGTCGGCGACGTCCAGCGGGTGCTCGACGGGGACCTCGACGAGTTCGTCCGCGACTACCTCGAGAAGACCGCCGCCGCTTCGGCGAACTAGCTACTGGATGATGGCCGAGCCGCTCTTCCACCTCGAACGGGCGGCCGACGGCGACCCCGATGGCCTGCTCGTCCTCCACCACGGGCGCGGGACCAGCGAGCGCGACCTGATCGGTCTCGCCGACTACCTCGACCCCGAGCGGCGGCTGCGGATGGTGACGCCGCGGGGGCCGCTGCAGCTGCCCGGGTCGCCGGGCTACCACTGGTACCTGGTGCCGCGGGTCGGCTATCCCGACCCCGAGACCTTCGAGGCCGCCCGCGCCGCCCTGGCCGAGCTGCACGACCGGCTCTGGGAGGAGACCGGGGTCGGCCCCGAGCGGACCGTGCTCGGCGGCTTCTCGATGGGGGCGGTGATGAGCTACACGATGGGCCTCAGCGCCGAGCGCCCGGCGCCGGCCGGGATCCTCGCCTTCAGCGGCTTCGTGCCGACGGTGGAGGGCTGGGAGCCGAGCTTCGCCGACCGAACCGACACCCGCGTCTTCGTCAGCCATGGCCGCAACGACCCGGTGATCGGGATCGAGTTCGCCCACCGCGCCCGCGAGCTGATCGAGGCCGGCGGTCTCGAGATCACCTATCGCGAGTCAGAGCAGGGGCACCAGATCGACCCCTCGCACCTGCGCGACGCCGCTACCTGGCTGGGCGAGACGCTCGGGTAGCGCGGTGATGCCGCGACTGGCGGTGCCGGTGCTGGCCGGCGTGGCTCTTGGCGTGAGCGTTTTTCCCATCCCGCTTTGACTGGCGCTGCTTGGCCTTCTTGCGTTCAGCTGCTTCTTCGGCTTCGATTTCCCTGCAGAGTTCTTCGTCTTCGGCGTCTTCCGCTTCGCAGCTTTCGCTTTCGTCGTCTTCGTCGCCCTCTTCGGCTTCGAGCCCTTCGTCGTCGCTCTCTTCTTCATCAGCTTCGGCTTCGGCTTCGTCGTCCGCGGAGTAGGCGACGACGGAGCCGGCGGCGGGAGTCGGCAGCGCCTGCGCGTGCGCCGAGGCGGCCGCGGCGAGCAGCAGCAGCGAGGCGAGCAAGAGGACCAGCAGGTACGGGAGTTTCCGCATGGCCCCTTCATCGGAGCCCGGGGCGGGCTGCGTTAGGAAGCTGGACTTTCGTCCAGCACGCCCTCGAGCTGCAGCAAGGCTTCCTTCATCGGTAGGCCGCCGGCGTAGCCGCCCAGCGCCCCGCCGGTGCGCAGGACCCGGTGGCAGGGGACGACCAGCGGGATCGGGTTGCTGCCGCAGGCGCTGCCGGCGGCGCGGACGGCGCGCTCATTGCCGGCTTTACGCGCCATCTCGGTGTAGTTGCGCGTCTGGCCGTAGGGGATCCTGTTAATTGCCCGCAGGACCTGCCGGCGGAAGCCGCCGCTGAGCTGCCAGTCGAGCGGCAGGTCGAAGCGGTCTAGCTTGCCGTCGAAGTAGAGGTCGAGCTCACGGCGGACCTCGTCCAGCGCCCCCGGCGCCTCCAGGACCCGCGGCGAGACCCGCTCGGCGAGATCGGCCAGCAACTCGTCGGAGTCCTGGTTCGGCAGCCCGACCCGGACCAGCCCGCGTCGCGTTTGCGCCAGCAGCAGCGGCCCGAAGGGGGAGTCGGCGGTCGCGTAGGCGACGTCGAGCAACCCCTCCTCGGCGGCGCGCGCCCTGAACGCCTCCAGGGCGCTGTCGGTGCTCGGGGTCTTCGTGCTCATGCCAGCTCCTTCCTCAGTCGCTTCAGTCCCTCGTGCAGGCTGCGCCGCGCCGCCTCCGGCGAGCAGCCGAGCGCGGCGGCGATCTCGCCGTGCGGAAGGTCGCTCCCGTAGCGCAGCGCCACCGCCGCCCGCTGCTTCGGCGGCAGCGCGCCGACTGCTGCCCAGAGCGCCTCGTCGCGCTCGGGGATCCCGTCCTCGGCCGCGGCCTCCGCCACCTCGGCCACCGGGACCGGGTCGCGCCCGCGCGCCCGGTGGTGGTCGATCGCCTTGCGGTGGGCGATCGTCAGCAGCCAGCCGCGCAGGTTGCGGTCGTCCTCGAGCTTCGGATAGGCGCGCAGCGCCGCCAGGAAGGTCTCCTGAAAGCAATCCTCGGCCCCCTCGCGCCCGACCGCGCCCCGCAGGATCCCCATCACGTCGCCCGCGTGGGCGTCGAGGAGGGTCTGGAAGGGAGGCAAGGAGCGGGTCAAGACACGGATTAAACGCGTCGGTGCCGAAGAATGTGAGATCGCCGCAGTGGAGAAGCCGATAACGATCGTCTTGGTCGAGGACGAGGATCTCGTCCGCAGTTCCCTGTGCGAGATCCTCGAGAGCCACGGCTTCGAGGTCCTTGCCGAGGAGGTCAGCGGCGCCGCCGGGGCGGAGGCGGTGCTGCGAGAGCGGCCGCAGATCTGCCTGCTCGACCTGGGCTTGCCTGACGGGCCGGGAATCGAGGTCGCCCGCCGGGTGAGCCGGGAGGCGCCGGAGACCGCGGTCGTGGTCTTCACCGCCTCGAGCCGGCATGAGGACCTGATCGAAGCGATCCGCGCCGGCGCCGTCGGCTACCTGCTGAAGGGGATGGACCCGGACCGCCTCGCCCATGCCCTGCGGGGCGTCGTCAACGGCGAGGCGGCGATCCCGCGCCCCCTGATGACCGCCCTCGTCCGCGAGTTGCAGACGCAGGGGAGGCGCAAGGCCGTGATCGGCCTCGACCGGCGGATCGATCTGACCCGCCGGGAGTGGGAGGTGCTGGAGCTGCTGTGCGACGACTTGACGACGGCGGAGATGGCCGAGCGGCTCTCGCTCTCGCCGGTCACCGTTCGCCGCCACATCGCTGAGGTGGTGCGAAAGCTGGGCGCCGCCGATCGCGCCGAGGCTGTCGCCAAGGTCGAAGGCAGGCTCTAGAGCAGCCCCTGCCGCACCGCCGCGACCGCGGCCTGGGTGCGGTTGCTTGCCCCGAGCTTGATCAGCAGGTGGGAGAGGTGGCGCTTCACCGTAGGCACGCTGATCGAGAGCGCGGCGGCGATCTCGGCGTTGCTGTCGCCCTCGGCCAGCAGCCCGAGGACTTCGCGCTCTCTCGCGGTCAGCTCGGGACCGCTCGAGCTTCCGAACCCGAGGCGGAGGAAGTCCAGAAGCTCGGCGGCGACCCGCGGCGAGAGGGGGGAGGCGCCGTCGGCGGCGACGCGGATGCCGGCGACGATGTCCTCCGGCGGATCGTCCTTCAGCAGGTAGCCGCAGGCGCCCGCGCCGATCGCCGCCGTCGCGTGGGCGGGATCGGTCGATTTGGTCAGGATCACGACCCGGGCCGTCGGGATCGCCTCGAGGACCGATCGCGTCGCTTCGATCCCCGACCCGTTTCGCATCGCGACCGCCATCGTGATCACGTCCGGTTGCAGCTCGATCGCCATCGGCAGGCCGGCCTCGGCGTCGTCGGCCTCGCCGACGACGTGCAGCCCGGCTTCCTCGAGCAGGCCGCGGACCGCGCGCCGCAGGATCGCCTCTTCGTCGATGAGCAAGACCGACAAAGCGGCCGGCGGCGCAACTCCCATGCTCGGGAATATCTCCGCATTCGGGCGCGAATGCAACCTTTTGTGAGAGGGTTGTTGCGTGATCCGACGACTCCTGATTGGTTCTATGGTGGTCATGCTGGCAGTTTCGGTACCCGCGAGTCTGGCCAGCGCGACGACGCGCGCTTTCCTGGCCAAGCCCAGCAAGGTCAGTTGCGTCGCCTCGAAGCTCGGCGGCCCGAGTGCCACGATCCGGTGCGACCTCCCCTTCATCGGACAAAAGGCGGTCTTCCTCCACACCCGCGGCAAGGCGAAGATCACGTCGGTCTCCGGCTTCCTGCATCCCGGGCACCGCTCGACCCTCGGCCTCGGGAAGGAAGCCCACTTCGGGCAGTTCAGCTGCAAGTCCGTGAAGACCGCTGTCACCTGCCGCAGCGGCAACGGTCACGGCTTCACCGTGGGCCGGAAGTTTCAGCTGACCTTCTAGGCGCGACCGCCGACCGGACATCTGTCCACGTAGATACAGGCCTGGGTACTGCTGGAGGTCTCGTCCGCCGAGGAAGGGGCTGCAATGGCCCTCCGCAGCCGATCCCGCCTCCCGCGTCGTCATCTCTTCGTCGCGCTCGGCGCCGTCGTCCTGATGCTGGTTGTCGCGGCGCCGGCCGGTGCGGCCGATCTCCTGGTCAAGTTCCGCGGCGACGTCGGCGCGGATGCGGCCGAGCAGGCTCTGGCCGCACGCGACGCCCATAGCCTCCGCACAATCGAGGGGATCGGGGTCCGGGTGGTCTCGGTTCCGGCCGCTCGTCAGGCGACAGTCCGGGCCTCGCTCGCGCTCGACCCGCGTGTTCAGTTCGCCGAGAACGACTCCGTTGCCAAGCCGCAGGAGATGGTGCCCAACGATCCCTACTTCCCGCGCGGCACCTACTCGATCCAGTCCGGTGCCTGGGGCTGGTACCAGACCCACACCACGCAGGCCTGGGACCTGACCACGGGCACGTCGAGCACGGTGATCGCGATCCTCGACACCGGCCTCAAGCCCGAAGCGCTCGATTTCGGCGGCCAGCTCGTCCCCGGCTACAACGTCCTCGACGGCAGCGCCGACACGGTGACCAACGCCGGCAACCACGGCACCTACGTCGCCGGGGTCGCCGGGCTCGCGATCAACACCTCGAGCGGCAGCGCCGGGTACTGCCCCGACTGCCGGATCATGCCGGTCCAGGTCGGCAGCGACTCCGGCGCCACCTACGGCAACATGGCCGCCGGCATCACCTGGGCGGTCGACCACGGGGCCCGCGTGATCAACCTCAGCTGGGCCGGGACGAACCAGTCCTCGACCCTCGCCGAAGCCGTCGCCTACGCCCGCGCCAGGGGGGCGGTGGTGTTCGCGGCCGCCGGCAACTCCAACTGCGACTGCCCGACCTACCCCTCCGCTACCCCGGGGGTGATGGGCGTCGCGGGCGTGGGCATGTCCGGGGCCAAGGCCGGCGACTCGAACTACGGCGCCTGGGTCGACCTCGCCGCCCCGGAGGGGAACATGACCGCCTGGCCCTCGCTCAACGGGGCTCCCGGTTACGCGCCGGTCGGCGGCACCTCGGTCGCCTCTCCGGCCGCCGCCGGCATCGCCGGGCTGCTCTTCTCGGCCGTGCCCGGGCTCAGCGGCGAAGCGGTCGAACGCGCCCTGGAGAATTCGGCGACCCCCCTCGGCTTCGCGGTTGCGCACGGCGAGGTCGACGCGACGGCCGCCTTGCGCTCGCTCGGGCTCGCCGGCCCGCAGGTCACGGGCGCTCCAGTCAACACCGCGGCCCCCAGCGTCCTGGTAGAGACGAACGGCGACGAAGCGACGGCTCCTCTTGCCGCCGCCCCGCAGCCGGGCCAGGTCCTCGTCCGCGGCCAGGGCGCTTGGCGGGGCTCTTCGCCACTCACCCTCAGCGGCGTCAAGTGGTACCGCTGCAATCCCGACGGCAGCGGCTGCAGCCAGGTCGGCTCCTCCTGGAAGTACGCCGTCAAGTCCGAAGACACCGGCTTCGCGATCAAGCTCGCGGTGACCTTCACCGACCCGGAAGGGAGCACCGTCGCTATCGCCCCGCTGACCGGACCGGTCGGTGGAAGCGCGCCGCCACCACCACCACCTCCGCCGCCTCCGCCCCCGGCGACGCAGACCCTGACCTTCTCGGGATCGCTGACCAACAAGGCCTCGAGCCGCAGCTATCAGGTCGGGGTCGGCGCTGGCCTCGCCTCCGCTCGGCTCACCTTTAGCGCCTGCAAGTCCCTCTCGCTGACGCTGAAGTCGGCGACGGGAGCGACGGTCGCCAGCGCCAGTGGGCCGAGCGTCCTCGCCCTCGATCAAAGCCTCGCCGCCGGCTCCTACACCTACGTCGTCAGCGGCAGCGGCCGCTGCTCGTTCACGTTGACCGTCAGCTCGCCCGCGCCGTAAGCGTCCGGAAAAGCCGACGGGGCCCCGGAGGGCCCCGTCGGATGCTGCTTGCTTTCGGCGCTGCCTAGGCTTCGAACGCGACCTCGTTGTTGATCGCGTCGAAGGTGTCCTTGGCCAGTTCCTGCGTCGCCTTCACCTGGCCGTACCAGGCTGAGCCGCCGGCATTCGATTTGCCGCCGGCGTAGGTGAGCAGCCCCAGCACCGTCATCGATTTCGCCCCGCCGAAGGCGGCGCTGGTGTTCTC
>JBQCHW010000080.1:0-3222 GCA_051954315.1 Solirubrobacterales bacterium | reverse complement strand
GAGGTCGACCTGCTCGAGCAGGTCGCGCACCGCTTCGGCACCCATGCCGCCGCGGAAATACTCGCCCCAACCGAACGGGGAGCCGAACCGGTCCTTGAGCTCACGGAAGACCGTCTCGTCGTTGATGACGTCCTTCGGCTTCATCTCCGTGAAGATCTTCCAGACCTCTTGCATCCGCTCGCCCGCCTCTTCGAGGTAGGCCTCGGTGTCGGAGATCTCCGCGTCGAACTGTTTGCGCAGTTCTTTGATCATTTTCGCGCGGTCGTCGTCTTTGAGCTTGCGCAGCTGCGCCGCGGTCAGTTTCAAAGAGTCGGCCCAGATGTGGTCTTCGTCGTCGAACTTGTCCTGGGTGCCGTCCTCCAGGTAGGCGATCCGGCGCTCCAGGGACTCGTTCAGCTCCTGGGTCCTTTTCTGTTTTTCGGACTCGTAGGAGTCGACGACTTTTTTGACCTCTTTCTCCAGTTTCCCGATGTCTTTGTCACGGGCCTCCTCGTCGACCCAGGTGACCATCGAGGCAGCGAAGTAGAGGACCTTCTCGAGCTCTTTCGGAGCCATGTCGATCAGGTAGCCGATCCGGCTCGGCACTCCCTTGAAGAACCAGATGTGGGAGACCGGCGAGGCGAGGTCGACGTGCCCCATCCGCTCGCGGCGGACCTTGGAGCGGGTCACCTCGACGCCGCAGCGCTCGCAGACGATGCCCTTGTAGCGGACCCGCTTGTACTTGCCGCAGTAGCACTCCCAGTCCTTGGTCGGACCGAAGATGCGCTCGCAGAAGAGCCCGTCTTTCTCGGGCTTCAGCGTCCGGTAGTTGATCGTCTCGGGCTTCGTTACCTCTCCCCAGCTCCAGGAGCGGATTTTCTTCGAGGACGCGAGCCCGATCTCGATCGCGTCGAAATTGTTGATGTCGATCATCAGTCCTCCACCTCGGCCGGCGCGGCCTCTTCGGCTTTACCGGCACCATCACCATCAGTTCCATCCTCGCCCTCGGCGACCACCTGCTCCTCTTGCTCGTCCGCGGCTCCGTTGGTGGAGTCGGCGCGAACGCCGGTCAGGTCCATCCCCAGCTCCTCGGCTGCTTTCAGCAGGTCGTCTTCCTCGTCGGAGATTTCGACGTCCGAGCCCTCGGAGACCACGTTGGCGTCGAGCGAGAGGCTCTGGATCTCCTTCAAAAGCACTTTGAAGGACTCCGGAATCGAGGGCTCGGGAATGTTCTCGCCCTTGACGATCGCCTCGTAGGCCTTGACGCGCCCGACCGTGTCGTCGGACTTGACCGTGAGCATCTCCTGCAGGGTGTAGGCGGCGCCGTATGCCTCCAGCGCCCAGACCTCCATCTCGCCGAAGCGCTGACCGCCGAACTGCGCCTTGCCGCCCAGCGGCTGCTGGGTGACGAGCGAGTACGGGCCGGTCGAACGAGCGTGGATCTTGTCGTCGACCAGGTGCAGCAGCTTGAGGATGTACATGTAGCCGACGGTCACCTTGCCCTCGTACGGCTCGCCGGTGCGGCCGTTGTAGAGCTGCGCGGTGCCCGAGGCGCGGGCGCCGGGGCGCTCGCTCTTGTCAACCCCGAGGTCAATCCCGCGCTCGGCGTTCTCGTCGTTCCAGGCGACGAGGGCATCGTCGACGTCCTCGACGGTGGCGCCATCGAAGACCTGGGTGGCCACGTAGACGCGGCCGTCGCCTTCGGAGTGAGCCTGTTTGTAGGCCTCGGAGCCGTCGTCGTACCAGCCGTTCGCCGCGACCCACCCGAGGTGGGTCTCGAGGATCTGGCCGATGTTCATCCGGCTCGGCACGCCGAGCGGGTTGAGGATGACGTCGACGGGGGTCCCGTCGGCCAGGTGCGGCATGTCCTCCTCGGGCACGATCTTCGAGATCACACCCTTGTTCCCGTGGCGGCCGGCGAGCTTGTCGCCCTCCTGGATCTTGCGCTTGATCGCGACGTAGACCCGGACCAGGTCGTTGACCCCCGGGGCCAGGTCGTCGCCGTCGTCGCGGCTGAAGGTGAGGACGTCGATGACGACACCCCCCGCGCCGTGCGGGACCTTCAGCGAGGTGTCGCGAACCTCGCGCGCCTTCTCCTTGAAGATCGCGCGGATCAGCTTCTCCTCGGCGGTCAGCTCGGTCTCGCCCTTCGGCGTCACCTTGCCGACCAGCAGATCGCCAGCGTCGACCTCGGCACCGACGCGGACGATGCCGCGCTCGTCGAGATTGCGCAGGCTCTCCTCGGAGCGGTTCGGGATGTCGCGGGTGATCTCCTCGTCGCCGAGCTTGGTCGTGCGGGCGTCGATCTCGTACTCCTCGATGTGGATCGAGGTGAGTTCGTCGTCCTTGACCAGGCGCTCGGAGAGGATGATCGCGTCCTCGAAGTTGTAGCCCTCCCAGGACATGAAGGCGACCAGGCAGTTCTTGCCGAGGGCGATCTCGCCGCCACCGGTGGAAGAGCCGTCGGCGAGCACGTCGCCCGCCTTCACCTTCTGGCCGCTGTTGACGATCGGCCGCTGGTGGATGACCGTGCCCTGGTTCGAGCGCATGAACTTGTGGAGCTTGTGCTCGTGTTTCTTCGCCCCGCTGGTGACGACGATCTGCTCGGCGTCGACGTGGGTCACTTCCCCGTCTTCGACAGCGAGGACGACGTCGCCGGTGTCGATCGCGGCACGGCGCTCCATCCCGGTGCCGACAAGCGGCGGGTCCGGCTTCAACAGCGGCACAGCCTGCCGCTGCATGTTCGAGCCCATCAGCGCGCGGTTGGCGTCGTCGTGCTCGAGGAACGGGATCAGCGAGGTCGCCACCGACCAGATCTGGGACGGCGATACGTCCATCAGGTCGACTTCTTTAGGAGCGGCGGTCGCGTACTCCTGCTCGCCGGCGCGCACCAGCACCTGCGGGCCTTTCAGCTTGCGGGTTTTCGGATCGATCTCCGCGTTGGCCTGGGCGATGATCTTGTCCTCGTCCTGGGTCGCGTCGTAATGGACGATCTCGTCGCTGACGACGCCGTCTTCGACCACCCGGTAGGGGGTGGTGACGAAACCGTGCTCGGAGATCTGGGCGTAGGACGCCAGCGACCCGATCAGGCCGATGTTCGGTCCCTCCGGGGTCTCGATCGGGCACATCCGGCCGTAGTGGGTCGGGTGTACGTCGCGGACCTCGATCGGGGCACGCTCACGGGTCAGGCCGCCGGCACCGAGCGCCGAGAGGCGGCGGCGGTGGGTCAACCCGGACAGCGAG
>JBQCHW010000079.1:0-6372 GCA_051954315.1 Solirubrobacterales bacterium | reverse complement strand
CGGAGAGCTTCAGCTGCAGCTTCGGCGCGAACTTCAGACGCTTACAACCGCTGACCTGGAAGCGGGACGAGGGGGTGGCAACCGCACCCTGAGTGGAGCGGGCTTTCCCGTTGACCTGCATCTGCGAGCAGTCGGTGGGGTTCAAGGTGAAGCGCGGCCGGTCGATGACCACGTGGAGGTGGCGGTAAGTGAGGCCAACTCCTTCAAAGAACTGGGGCAGGGGGTCGATGTCGACGACGGCTCGGTTAGTGTCGGGGTCGAGGCCGAGGCCCGAGCGGACCACGATCGTGCCGAGGTCGAAGGGACCGGCTTGGGCGGGGACGGCGGTGACGACCGAGAAGGGGGAACCCTCCTGGGGCCCGGCGAGGTAGACCTTGGGCTCGGTCCTGCCGGACTGTGGCACCCAGAGCGGGTCGGGGCCGGGGCCGGCGGCGGCGCTCAGGTGGCCGAGCTCCGAATCCGCGGGGCAGGCACCACTCCCGGCGACCGCCTCGGGACAAACCCCTACGCCCCGCAGCTTGGCCAGCAGGCCGTCGGGGAGGGTGACCTTGAAGCCCGCCAGCTGCTGCTGCTCGTCAGGTTTGTCGAGATCGATGACGAGCGGGCTAAACCTGCCCGCGACCGGGTTGGTGGTGCCGGCGTGAAGCGTCGGGTCGAAGGGCTGGCTGCAGCCCTGGTCGATCGTCATCTGCGAAGCGCCGGTGACCGCCGGGTCGGAGCTGTGGGAGGCGAAGGCGTAGTTGGTGGTGTAGGCACCGCAGGCGTCGGGGTTCTCGAGCGGCGCCCGGGGGCCGCCCCAGACGTCGAGGTCGATCTCGGAGACCGGGACCTGGGGCAGGTCGCCGAAGACTGCGGTGAGGCGCCCGTCGACCGGGTTCGGCTCGAGCTCTCCGGGAAGCTTCACATGGAGGCCGAGCTCGTCGGTGACGAGCCAGAGGCCAAAGGGGTGACCAGGGCGCTGATCTCGCTGGTAGATCGCTCCCTGCAGCGGCTCCGGCAGCGCCGGGGAGGCAATCGTCGCGGTGCCGAGCTTGGCGGCATCCGGGCAGGCGGCGTCTACTTCCTGGTGGTAGCCGACCTGGGCCTCGGAGCAGGTGCCGATCCAGTTTGCCGCGCCGGCGGCGATCTGCATCCCCTCCGGGAGGGTGACGCGAGCTTCGCGCATGGTCGCGGTGGCCGTTTCCTCGGGACCGAGATGCTGCGGAATCATCAGCTTCGTCTTCAGGCCCGTGGGCGCTCCGGCGACGTGGCTGGTGGGCTCGGCCTCGAAGGTCGGCGCGAACGGGAGACCCTGACAGCCTGAGATCGGATCGAGCGGGGCAGTTTTCTCGAACACCTGACCCGGCAGCTGATAGGCGGTCACCCGCAGCCCGACCTCGCCGCCCTGGCAGGCGGAAGGATTGGTCATGAAGGCTCTTTGATCGGCCGGGGAAATCGTGCTCCCGCGCTCGCCGTCCTGAGCTTTGCAAGGGACGCCGAGCGGGCAGTTGGCAGCTTCAAAGGGAGTGAGGCGTTCTTTGTTGTGACTCGGACCGGAGGGATCGCCCCAGAGCGTGGTTTTCGCCCTCACCAGGGCGCCCAGCCCCGGCGCGCTGTGGATAACGGCGGTGACGCCGTAGTCGGAGGCAGTCCGCACCTTGACGTCAACGAAGACTGGGTAGAGATAAGCGATGAAGCCCAGACGGGCGACTTCTCGATCGGGGTGCGGCGGGGTGAGGTTGTAGACGGGCTCTTCGGCCGTGGTGTAGAGCGGGTTGCCCACCCGCACCCTGGTGACGCCGACCTGGGCGTCGGATGAACAGTTGCCGAAGGAGACGAAATCCCCCATGCTGCAGGCGGGAACGGAATTCGGGTTGCCGAGCAGGCCCGGGGGCAGGCTGATCGAGAGCTCTTCAGCGCTTGCGCTCGCATCCTCGAACCCATTGTTTTGGAAGTGGTTAAGGACGATGTTGGTCGTGAAGTCGGGGTGCGCCCCGGCCTCGGGGGTGGATAGCTTCGCTTCCAGGGTTTCGATCCCAAAGGCTTCGATCGGACTCGCGGCCGCGGCGACCGGCGTCATCGCGGCCCGCGGGGCGGAGGACGAGGGGGCTTCGGCCGCCGGCGCCTCGGCGTCCCCGCCCCCGGTAACGGTCGAGCTCAAACCGGCAGAGCTGCGGGCGCTCGCCTTCTTATGCCGCTTGGAGCAGCGGCGGTGCTTCCTATGTTTGTGGCCAGCCCTAGCGCGGCGACAGCGGTGGCGCTTGCGCGGTTTCACGTTACCGCCCCCGGCGTTGACCTCAGAGCGAGGAACGAGGAACGATGGAGCGGCGCCCTGAGCGCCCGCGTGGCACGCTTCCTCGGCGCAGGGGGTGGACATCGCGGGCGACGGGAAGCCGCCGCCGACCCTGGCGTCGTAGATCGCCTGGGTTCCGTTCTCAGCGGCCCCTGGGACGAGTGCCTCCTTAGCGGTGAAGAAGACGTCGGAGGCGTCAGGGGTGACGCCCAGCAGGAGGTTCGGCAGCGGAGCGAAGGGAGATTCCCAACCCTGGGGTAGTGGATACCCCAGCGACTTTCCCGAGGAAATCAGATCGATTGAACCGCCCCCGCCTCCGAGTTCCTGCCACTCGTAGACGTCATTGACACCGTTGTTGATGTCGGCCGAGACCAACGAATCGGGGGTTTCGAAAAAGACGCGGCTACCGTCGGCGCTGAGGTTGTGGATGACGATCGGGGGGCCGATCAAGTGCACTTCCTGCAGGCGGGCCTCGCCAATGGCCGCCGCAGACGTGGAACAGGAGACACAGATGAGGCCATTGTCGAGATCGTCGTAACGGTAGATGTCGGTGTAGTTGTCGCCGTCGTCGGACGTGAGCTGGCCGCGGGACTCGAAGACGAGGGCCGTCCCGTCGGGGGTGGTGCGAGAAGACTCAGCTCCCGGTCCCTGTTCCCCTCCGGTGTTGGGGAAGGTGGTGACCCATTTGGTCCAGTTGGCCAGCGCAGGCACGCCGGTGAGCTCGCCAGAGGTCTGTTCCAGGTCGCTCGGCTCCACCGTGGCGATGTAGTCGATCGAGCCGCTGCTCCAGACGTAGAGGTTGGGCTGCCCGGCCTCGCCTTCGACCCCGTCGAGCTGAGAGGGCGAGACGAAGTAGACGTGGGAGCCGTCGGCGGAAACGTTGACGACTTCGGCGTCGGCACTCGAGTTGACCGCCACGTCCTGCCCCGAGGAGGTATCGAAACGGTGGATATTGCCGGCGTGAGTGGTGCCCCCGGTCAGGTAGAAGAGCTTGTCGCCGTCGTCGGAGAGACCGGCGAAGGTCACGCCGCTGGCGACTTCCCTGGTTTCGGAGTTGTCGACGCGGACATACAGGATGCCTTCGATTTCAAAGGCGGTAGCGGTTGCATCCTTCGAGGTGCCTTTGTAGAAGGCCTCCTGGCCGGGTTTTTGAGGAACCTCCCCCGGTAGCAGGGAGACGACGCGGGTTTTGCCGTCGGCTTCGCGGTCATAGACGGTGCCGGTGCCGGTCGGGGCGGCGTCGGGCTCCAGCTGAAGGACGGGGCACCCGTTGCACCAACCACTCTGTCCCTCCTTATCGCCGGTGGTGAAGATGATGTGGGTGCCCCCTCCGGTGATATAGCGGCCCTGCGCGTTTGGTTCCTCGCCTAGGCTGCCGAGGCCGGTGAGCTCGAAGGTTCCGCTCGGGCCCCCCAGGTAGTCGACCATGCCCTCGTTGGTGAACGAATAGGTGTGGTCAGAGGAGACTCCACCAGGCAGCGGCCAGGTCAAGGCGGTGGCCGAGCGACTGAGACGGCGGGTGGTCCGCCACCCGCTCCCCTCTCGCTCGGCTTGGTAGAGATCGAAGGCGCCGTTGGGGCCGGGAGGATCCTGCTGCGGCCCGGCATAGGTCTCGTAGACGAAGCTGTCCCGCGTCGGCGAGGCCAGCTCGGTGGGGAAGATGTCGAAGACTTGGCCGAGCGTGAAGGTGGAGATGGTCTCCAGCATTCGCCCATCGCTGTCCGCGGGGGTAACAAGCTCGTATGCGCGGCAGTCGGGAAGCTCGGCGGAAGAGCCGGTGCGAAACGGGTCGTTGGAACACGCCGCGCCTGCCGAGGCAGGAAGAAGGATCCCTAGGAGCACCATGATCACGCCCCAGCCACATGGCGCCTTCCACCTTCTGACGCGCGAGCCCAAGTGCGCTGCCCCCGTCATGCAATTCCCCCGTCCTTCCGTATCCGCCCGCAGAGCGAGCGCCGAGTGACTGCCCCTGAGAATCCTTCCATGTCTTATCTGGTACGCGCTGGTGGCGCGGGTGACAACTTGTGCGAGACAAATGATGGATTCGGAATGCCGGCCCTCTACACGGGCCGGCATTCCGGTGATCGGTTACTGCTTGATCGTTACGAGATGTAGATCGCTGACCCGCTGCTTGTCTCGAGTTCGAAGGTCATGTCGAGGAATCCTGCGGACGGGCAGAGGAAGCCGCCCGAGATCCGCGGGAATTCGACTTTCGAGATGCTCAGTTGAGCAGCGCTGGCCGAGGCGGGATGTGTCGTGAAAGTGCCGGGGATCGCGCCACTGCGCTCGTAGGCGCATTCACCGGCAGTTGTGCTGTCGAGGACGAACCTGATGGGACGGGATGCACTTGTGCAGCCGTTGCCTCGGATCTGGAATTCGTCTGTGACCATCGTGCTGGTTGAACGCAGGCACCACGGCAGCCCGTTCGTTGCCGGATTGGCTGTGACCGTGATGTTGCCGAAGCTCCCTGTGCACTCAAGCTCACCGTTACTGGCAAGGGAACCGCTTCCCGCGAATGTTGCCGATGTGATCGTCGCTTCAACGGTGCCGGAGCCGGTATTTGTTTCGAGATCACCGGTCATAACGGCTTTGTTGCATCGGGTGAGGACGTTGCCGTTGATGTCTGTCATCAGGGTTTCGCCGACATTTGTAGCCGTGATTGCGGCGGGGGCCGCATGGGACACGGCAAGCAGCGTTCCTGTGGGATGTGTCACGTCAGGGTCATTGGTCGCTGAGGCCACAGACGGAGCGACGGCGAATGCCGCGAAGGCCGCCAGCGCCATACAGGCCGTAATCAATTTACGCATGTGAGATACTCCATTTCTCGGCCGAGCCTTTGGCTCGGTTTGACTTGAGTTCCTGGGGCGCTATCTGTGAGAGAGGGCGCCTCGGGAGCTTTTCTGTGTTCGCTCAAAAGAAGCGAACCTTTCGGCTTCAGCTTCTATCCGGCGCGGCCTGAGGATGTCAAGGGTGCCGAGTATGACGCGTCCAGACAGGCTGTCTGGTTAAGCTTCCCTTCTCGGTACCCGCGCAGTCTTCTCTGCTGGAAATGCTTGGTGCTGGATAGAACAGGTGACAATTGTCACTCTTCAGCGGTTGTCACATCTGCCTCCTCTGACCCGGGGAGATGAAGGGTGCCGCTATCCCGACAGCTGCTGGCGCACGACCGGTTGGCGGGTCGCCCGGACCTCGTCGAGGCGGCGGACGGGGGTCGTGTAGGGGGCGTTCCTGGCGAGGTCGGGGTTGGTCCCGGCCTCGGCGAGGATCTTCTCTACGGCTTCGGCGAAGGCGTCGAGGGACTCTTTGGTCTCGGTCTCGGTCGGCTCGACCATCAGCGCCTCGTCGACGAGGAGCGGGAAGTAGACGGTCGGCGGGTGGAAGCCGAAGTCGTGCAGGCGCTTGGCGAGGTCGAGGGTCGCGAGGCCGAGGTCGCGCTTCATCGGCTTGCCGGAGAGGACGAACTCGTGCATGCAGTGGCGGTCGAAGGCGATCGGCAGGCGCTCGCCGGCGCGGCCCTCGGCCAGGCGGGCCTTCAGGTAGTTGGCGTTGAGGACGGCGGTCTCCGAGGCCTCGCTGAGGCCGTCGCCGCCGAGGCTGAGGATGTAGGCGTAGGAGCGGACGAAGACGCCGAAGTTGCCCTGGAAGCCGCGCAGGCGGCCGATCGACTTCGGGCGGTCGAAGTCGAGGTCGAAGCTCGGGCCGTGACCGTTGCTGCCCTCGCGGCGCACGACCTGCGGCTTCGGCAGGTAGGGCTCGATCCGGTCGGACACCGCGATCGGGCCGGCCCCCGGGCCGCCGCCGCCGTGCGGCTGGCTGAACGACTTGTGAAGGTTGACGTGGACGATGTCGAAGCCCATGTCGCCGGGGCGCGAGTGGCCCATCACCGCGTTCAAGTTGGCGCCGTCGTAGTAGAGGGTGCCCCCGGCCTCGTGGATCAGCGAGGCGATCTCGGCGATGTTTTCGTCGAAGACGCCGAGCGTGTTCGGGTTGGTCAGCATCAGGCAGGCGACCTCACCCTCGTTCTCGGCCAGCTTCGCCCGCAAGTCGTCCATCTCGACCCCGCCCTGCTCGTTGGTCGCGACTTTGACCACCTCGTAGCC
>JBQCHW010000078.1:0-9763 GCA_051954315.1 Solirubrobacterales bacterium | reverse complement strand
GTCGTCGGTGGCGAGGGAGGGGTCGTGGCCGCCGGAGCGCACCTCCTCGGCCCAGATCTTGCGCGGGATGTCGAGCAGGAGGCCGCAGCCGTCACCCTCGCCGTCGACGTTGCCGGCGCGGTGGAGCATCTTCTGCAGGGCGGGAATCGCCAGCTCGATCGGTTCGTGGCTCGGCGTCGCGTCCTTGCGGACCGAGGCGTAGATGGCGCAGGCGTCTTTGTCCTCAACGGACGGCGGCGAGACGAGCGGCCGGTAGGGACGCTCTGGCGAATAGCGCTCGACAGCAGCGCGGCGATCGGACTGGGTCTTCAATTTTGACCTCCCGGGTTCCACGCCTTCTTCGAGCGGGCGCGCGACGGGTTAACGAGTTCACGGATTATAGGCGGGGGTCAAAACTCTCCCCCCGGCTGCTCGATTTTCCCTGCGTTTTGGGGGAAAAAGGGCCGACGAATGGCGCAGCGTAGGCCTGGCCCTAGGGCTTAGCCCCAGGACATCGGCTCGTATCCGCCGTCGGGCTCGACGCCGATCAGCAGCGCCACGACCTTGGCATCGGAGCGGTTGAGGATCTGGCGGGTCGCCGCCGGCTCGATCGATGCGAAGGTGCCGGCCGGCGCCGGATGCTCCTCCCCGTCGAGCAGCATGGTCGCCTCGCCCTCGAGGATCGCGTAGAGCTCGACTTGCCCGCTCCGCCCCTCGTCGTGCTCGGGGATCTGCCCACCCGGCCCGATCTCGACCAGGTTGTAGCCGAAGGCCTGCGTCCCCAGCGCCTTGCGCGCTAGCAGCCAGGTGCAGTCCCCCGACCCCTCCATCCGCTCGAACTCATCCCGGTGTTTGATCGCGTAGTTGGCCACGAACCGACCCTAACCCCTCGGCCTCAGCGGCTCCAGTCGGGGAGGAAGGCGTTCTTGACGAGGACCTTGCCCTTGCCGCCGCTGTAGGGGAAGCGCACCACGTCGTGGCCGGAGCCGGGGTCGAAGCCGCCGGTGTAGCCGAGGACGAATTTGCCGTCGCTGGAGAGCGCGGTGCCGACGAAGCCCTGCTCGCCCGACTTCGAGACCGGCTTTTCGCCGCCGGTCTTCGGGTTGACCTTGACCGCGTAGCTGGTGTCCTGGCCCTCGAACTCGGCCAGCAGCTGGTTGCCGCTCGCCGACCAGGCGGTCGGGAAGAGGCCCTGCAGCAGCGGGTCGACCTTGGTGTGGGTGAGGCGCTTGACGCCCTTGCCGTTCGGGTTGATCAGGAAGAGGTCGTTCTTCGGGCCGTACTTGCGCTTCTTCGCGTCGAGGGTCTTGACGAAGACGATCTTCTGCGGGCCCCAGAGCGGATAGGCGGAGTTGTGGTCCTTGGTCAGGCGCACGGGCGCGACCGCCTTGACGCTGACCGCGCCGGGCGGCAGCACTTCGATCCGGTAGAGGTCGCTGCGCGGCGGGAACGCTTCCCCACCGGCCATCGCGTAGACGAGTTCGCCGCCGTCGGGAGAGAAACTGACACCGTTGAAGAAGCCCTTGGCGATCGTCCGCTGGGCGCCGGTCACGGTGTCAATCAGGACGAGGCGCTGCTTGCCGAGTTCCGGCCCCAGCACCGCAACCACCAGCTTCGAGTCGGGCGACCAGGCGAAGACTTCGGGCTGGCGCCAGCCTTTGACCAACACGGTCGGCGGCGCACAGGCGCAGGCGGGAGCGAGGACCATTTCCGGCTTCGCCTTCAGCGAGGGCGCCTGGCTCAGCAGGGCGACGATCTGCCCGTCCGGCGAGACGTGAGGATTGGACCCGGCCACCAGTTTCTTCGCGCCCGAGCCGTCGTCGGCGGCGGCGAAGACCGTCGGCTTGGCCGGGTTCTTCACGTAGGCGAGCGTCGCCTGGGCAGCAGCCGGGACAACCAGCAGCGCGGCGAGGACGAGGGCGGACAGGACGAGCGGAAGCTTCTTCTTGGTCGGCATGCGCCGACTCTAACCGCGCCGCCGGAACGTTTTCGACGAACGTCTAGCCAGGACCGACGATCGCCGCGACGACCAGCCCGCCGCTGACGCCGATGAAGGAGATCGTCGCCAGCGCCCGGTACCAGAGCCGCTTGTCGACGTCAGGCTCGAAGGCAAGGGGGACGAAGAGGAAGGGGTTGACGACCGTGCCGAAGACGAGGGCGACGGCGACCACGGTCGGCAGGTCCGGCACCGCGAGGCCGACCCCGATCAGGATCAGGCCCATCATCACGTAGTCGAGGTGGACCTGACGAATCCGCTGCGGCGCCACGACGCCGATCCGCCGCAGCCACTCCGGCCGCTCGTCCCGCACCACCATCGCCCAGCCGAGCAGGCCTCCGAGCGCAAGCTCCGCCAGCCCGATGCGGACGACCCAGTCCATCTACAGCTCCGGGACGTCGGCGCCGAGCGGGCTGAACGGCAGCCGCCGCACCTCGGCCCAGCCGGCGCAACGCTCCTCCAGGCCCGCGGCGACGTTGCCGGCGTCCTGCCAGGTGGTCCAGACGAGCACGGTCGGCCCGGCGCCGGAGATCGTCGCTCCCAGCGCCCCCAGCTCACGCGCCGAATCGACGATCTCCATCGAGCGCGGGTAAAGCTCGCGGCGGCGGTCCTGGTGCAAGCGGTCATGGAGACCGCGGGCCAGCAGGTCGAGGTCGGCGCTGCGCAACCCCAGCACCAGCATCGCCGCCGCGGAAACGTTGGCGACGGCGTCGGCCAGCGGCACCTCGGCCGGGATCGCCTCCCGCGCCAGCTCGGTCGAGACCTCGTCGGGCGGGATCACGACGATCCCCTCCAGCCCCTCCGGCGGATCGAAGCGGGCCGCGCTCGGCCCGTCCTCGCCCATCCCGCAGACGACGAAGCCGCCGTAGATCGCCGCGGCGACGTTATCGGGGTGCCCCTCGATCGCGGTCGCCCGCGCCAGCATCTCCTCCTTCGAGAGCGCCAGCTCGTACAAGTGGTCGGCCGCGTAGAGCCCCGCGACAATCGCCGCCGAACTCGACCCCAGCCCCCGCGTCAGCGGGATCTCGCTACGCAGCCGAAAAGCGATCTCATCCGCCGGCCGCAAACTCTCGAACGCCTGCACGATCAGGTTGTCGCGCCCCGCAGAGACCCCGAGCCCACCGTCATCGAAGGAGAAATCCCCCGCCTCCTCCACCTCCAGCTCGAGGTGGAGCGCCATCGCCGCCGCCATTGCGTCGTACCCGGGCCCGAGGTTGGCCGAAGAGGCAGGGACGCGGACGAGCCGGTGGCGGGCAGTCATCAGAGCGAGAGCCTATTCACCCGTCCAATTCGCTTTTACGATGGAGCGGAAATAAAGCGGTGGAGACTTCTGGGTACGCTTCGGGTGTGGAGACAGAGAGCAGCTCGTCGGGCCAGGACGTGCCAACGCCCAGCGGCACCGGTGTACCCCTCTTCGGCGCGCGCCGGAAGGCGAGGGAACTGGTCAAGGAAGTCGAGGAACTGCGGGAACAGCTCGATCGTCTAGGTGCTTTCTCCGTGCTCGAATTGGAGGAGCAACGCGACGCTCTTCGGGCAGAGATCGAGGAACAACGTCAGCGCCTAGAGGAGGAGAGGAAAGAAGCCGAGGTCCAGCTGATTCGTCAGGCAGAGGAATCGCAGGCCTCCCTGCAAGAGGAACTCGCAGCAGCCAGGAACGAGAAGGAAGAGCTCACCACGCGGCTGACCGAGTTGAAAGACGAGGTGGTAACCACCGAGGAGACCGCCCTTCTTCAAGAAGCTGGTGTCTACGAGTACCGCCACCCCCTCAGCGACTCGGTCGAATACAAGGACGCGCTGAAAGAGCTCAAAGATCGGGTCAGGGAAATGACTCGTGCCGACGGTGGCGCCGTCCGCGGCAACACGAACTGGACGGTGAACGGATCGGTCCCACAGGGGCGGAAAATGGTTCGGGACTTCTCCAAGTTGATGCTTCGCGCCTACAACGCAGAGGCTGACAACCTGGCGCGGGGCATGAAGCCCTACAAACTCGAGTCCGCCGTCGAACGACTCACCAAAGTCGCCGCGACCATCGCCCGACTCGGCAGAACGATGGACATCCACATCTCCGGGCCGTACCACGAACTGCGTGTCTTGGAGCTGGAACTCACGGCCGACTACCGCCAGAAACAGGCTGAAGAGAAAGAGAAAGAGCGCGAGGAGCGCGAGCGCTTGCGGGAGGAGCAGCGGGCGCAGAAGGAAATGGAGAAAGAGAGGGCGCGCCTGGAGAAGGAGCGGCAGCACTACCTCAACTCTCTAGAGGTGCTGCGGGCCAAAGGCGACACCGAGGCTGTTGCCCGTCTCGAAGCCGAACTTGGCGAGATCGACAAGGCGATCACGGACGTCGACTACCGAGCAGCGAACGTCAGAGCGGGCTACGTGTACGTGATCTCGAATCTCGGCTCGTTTGGAGAAGGGATCGTGAAGGTGGGCTTGACCCGGCGACTCGAACCGCTGGATCGCGTGCGTGAGTTGGGGGACGCCTCCGTCCCGTTCCGCTTCGATGTCCACGCGATTCACTTCTCCGACGACGCCGTGGGAATCGAGGCCGAGCTTCACCAGCGGCTGGCCGATCGGCGAGTCAACAAAGTGAACATGAGGCGAGAGTTCTTCTATGCGACTCCTGCCGAGGTGAAGAAACACCTCTTGGAGGTAGCCGGCGACCTGCTCAGCTTCGAGGAAACGCCCGAGGCACTGGAATACCGCCAGAGCCAGGCGCCGCAAGACACCAGCGCGCCAGTCGCCTAGCTATCAGTCGAAGACGGCCCGCTCGACGGCGCTGAGGTCGTTGGCGCAGTTGATCACCGAGGGGGCTTTGGAGAGGGCGGTGTCGGGGTCCTTGAGGCCGTGGCCGGTGAGCACGCAGACGACGGTCTCGGGCTTGGGGGCGCCGTCGACGGTCGGCAGGCCGTGGGCGAGGAGGCCGGCGACCGAGGCGGCGCTGGCGGGCTCGCAGAAGACGCCTTCGTTGTCGGCTAGCCAGCGGTAGGCGTTCAAGATCTGTTCGTCGGAGACGGCGGCGACGCGGCCGCGGGAGGCGGTGAAGGCGGCCATCGCCTCCTCCCACCGCGCCGGGTTGCCGATCCGGATCGCCGAGGCGACGGTCTCGGGATGCTCGACCGGCTCGCCGCCGACGAGGGGCGCGGCACCTTCGGCCTGGAAGCCGTAGAGGATGGGCAGTGGGCTCGAACCAGTGACCTCCAGCTCGACAAGCTGGCGCTCTCCCAACTGAGCTAACTCGGTAAAGCCGCGCCAGTAAGCGGTGACGTTACCCGCGTTGCCGACGGGAATCGCCAGCGCCCCCGGCATCCCCCCCAAGTCCTCGACCACCTCGAACGCCGCCGTCTTCTGGCCTTCGATCCGGTGCGGGTTGACGCTGTTCACCAGCTCGATCGGGTGCTTCTGGGAGAGCTCGCGGACGATCCGCAGGGCGTCGTCGAAGTTCCCCTGCAGGGCGACCACGCGGGCGCCGTGCATCAGCGCCTGGGCGAGCTTGCCGATCGCGATCTTCCCCTCGGGGACGATCACCGCCCCGCGCATCCCCGCCCGCGCCGCGTAGGCGGCGCAGCTGGCGGCGGTGTTGCCGGTCGAGGCGCAGATGATCGCCTCCGCCCCGCGCCCCTTCGCCCGTGAGACCGCCACCGTCATCCCCCGGTCCTTGAACGAGCCGGTCGGGTTCAGCCCCTCGAATTTGAAGAAAGCACGCGCCCCGATGCGCTCGGAGAGCCGCGGCGCTTCGATCAGCGGCGTCGAGCCCTCGTTAAGGGTCACCACCGGATCGCCGGGCTCGAGCGAGAGCCGGTCGCGGTAGCGGTCGATCAGTCCCGCCGCCACTAGTACTCCTCCTCGATCACGCGGATCGCGCGGGGGGCGGCGCGCATCTCGTCGAGCGAGCCCAGAGCCTCCAGCGCCTCCGCGAACTTCGACTCCAAGCACTCGTGGATCACCATCACCAGCCGCGCCTCGTCGCCGATCCCGCGCTGGACGACGCTCTTGACCGAGACGCCGTGATCGCCGAGCACGGTCGCCACCCGCGCCAGCACGCCGGGCTGGTCGGCGACCTCGAGGTAGAGGTAGAAGGAGGAGCTGACGTCGGCGACGATCGGCAGCTCGACCCGGGTCTCGTGCACGGGGGCGTCGCCGACGAGGATCGAGACGACGTCGCCGAGCACCGCCGAGGCGGTCTGCACCCCCCCGGCCCCCGGTCCCGACATCGTCACCTCGCTGATCGCCGGCGCCTCGACCATCACCGCGTTGAAGGGACCCTCGATCGGCGCCAGCGGGTGGCCGCGGTAGAGGAAGCAGGGGAAGACGCGGACGCTGATGCCACCGTCGCGCCGTTCCGCCACCCCGAGCAGCTTCAGCGAGAGGCCGAACTCCTTCGCGTAGGCGAGGTCGTCGGGGAGCACCCGCTCGATCCCCTCGTAGATGACCTCGTCGAGGGTGACCGGCGTGTGGAAGGCGAGCCGGGCGAGGATCGCCATCTTCGCCGCCGCGTCGGCGCCGCTGACGTCGTCGGTCGGGTCGGCCTCCGCATAGCCGAGCTCCTGCGCCTGCGCCAGCACCGCGTCGTAGCCGGCGCCGCTCGCCGCCATCTCGGTGAGGATGAAGTTGGTCGTCCCGTTGACGATCCCGAAGACCTTCGAGATCTCGGTGACGCCGAAGCTCTCCTGGATCGTGCGCACGATCGGGATCACCGCCGCGACCGCCGCCTCGAAGCGCAGCTGCACCCCCGCCTCACGGGCGACCGCGAAGAGCTCGTCGCCGTGCTGGGCCAGCAGCTGCTTGTTGGCGGTGACGACCGGCTTGCCCGCCCGCAGCGCCGCCAGCACGTACTCGCGCGCCGGCTCGGTCCCGCCCATCAGCTCGACGACCAGGTCGGAGCCGGCGAGGATCGAGTCGAACTCGCCCTCTTCGCGGGTCAGCACGCCGGCGATCTCGGGCCGCAGGCCCGTTGCCGCCTCGACGGCAGCGCTGCGCTCTCCCAGCAGGTCGGCGAAGGCGGCGCCGACGGTGCCGCGTCCGAGCAGCCCGATGCGAACCGGTTTGGAGCCTTCGGAGGCCATCGCGCGCTACGCGTCCCTCGCGGTCAGGTCCTCGTAGGTCTCGCGCCGCACGACCACGCGCGAGGCGCCGTCGCGGCAGAAGACGACCGGCGGCCGCGGCACGCCGTTGTAGTTCGAGGCCATCGCGTAACCGTACGCGCCGGTGGCCGGGGTGACGAGGACGTCGCCGACGGCGGGCTCGGCCAGCATCGCGTCGCGGACGAGCATGTCGCTGGACTCGCAGTGCATCCCGGCGACCGTTACCAGCGTCTCGGCGGGGGCGGCGGCACGATCGGCGATCAGCGCTTCGTACTTGGCCCCGTAGAGCATCGGCCGCAGGTTGTCCGACATGCCGCCGTCGACCGCGACGTAGGTCCGTACCCCGGTGATCTCCTTGACGGTGCCGACGCGATAGGCGGTGACGCCGGCGTTGGCGACCAGCGAGCGCCCCGGCTCGACCAGGATCCGCACGCCTTTCCCGGAGACCTCCGCGACCCCGCGCACCTTGACATCGACGTAGGCGTCGATCGAAGGCGGCTCGTCCTCGGCGGTGTAGGCGACCCCAAGCCCGCCGCCGACGTTGACGACCCGGCACCAGTCGCCGGCCAGCTCGCCGAGCGCCCGGATCGCCAGCGTGTAGGGCTCGAGCTCGAAGATCTGGGAGCCGATGTGGGCGTGCAGCCCGACCAGCTCCAGCTTGTCGGAGGCGAGCACGCGCTCGACCGCCCGCGCCGCCAGCCCGTCCTCTAGCCCGAAGCCGAACTTCGAGTCGAGCTGGCCGGTGGTGATGTAGTCGTGGGTCGAGGGCTTGATCCCGGGCGTGACGCGGATCAGCACCCGCTGCGGTTCGTCGAGCAGCCGCTCGCAGCGCTCGATCTCGTCGAAGGAGTCGAGGATCAGGTGGCGGATGCCCGACCGCGCCGCGAAGAGGATCTCCTCGTCGCTCTTGTTGTTGCCGTGCATGTGGATCCGGTCGGGGTCGAAGCCGGCCTTCAGCGCCATGTGCAGCTCGCCGCCCGAGGCGACGTCAACCGAGAGGCCCTCCTCGGCGAAGAGCGCGTAGGCGGCCGTGCAGGGCAGCGACTTGCTGGCGAAGAGGACCTCATAGTCGGCGCCGCGGCTCTCGAACGCCTCGCGGTATTCACGGGCGCGGGAGCGGATGTCGTCCTCGGCGTAGATGTAGGCCGGGGTGCCGTGCTCTTCGGCCAGCTCGACGACGTCGCAGCCGGCGACCTCCAGGTGCCCTTCCCCGTTGACCCGGCTGCCGCGCGGGAACACAGCCGATTCCGCGATCGGATTGCTGCTTGCGACTACTTGTCCCTGCTCGCCCATCGGACGCGCATTGTGGCCGATCAAGCCTGGAGCGGGCGCTGACGGTCTATTTACCTAAGCCTTCGACCGTCTTCCCGACGCCTTCGACGGTCTTGACGGTTTCGTCGACCACGCCGCCGACGACAGATTCGGGGCCGGCGACGCTTTCGACTACTTCTTCGGTGGTACCCGTGACGCCGGTCTGTTCGAGGGCGCCGCCGGTGACCGTTTCATCGACCTGGTGGACGGTTTCGTTGACGGTGCTGGTCACCTGGCCGGAGGTGGAAGTGGTCGTCCCGCCGCCGCTTTCGCCGGCGCCGGTGCTGCCACCGCCGCCCCCTCCTCCACCGCTGCTGCCGCCGGAGCCACCGCCCGAAGCCGTACCGCTGCCGGAGCCGCCGGTCGAGCCGCCGCTGGTCGGGGTCGAGCCGCCGCCTTCGCCGCCCGTGGTGCCGCCGCCGCCCGAACCGCCTTCGCCGCCCGTTCCGCCGCCGCCCGGGGCCGTGGTCCCGCCTTCGCCGCCGCCGACGTCGGTCGATCCACCGCCGCCCGAGCCGCCGCCTTTATTCCCGGCGTTGCCACCTTTGCCCGCGGCGCCCGCCGCTTTCGCGCCGGTTTCACCGGCCGCGGCCCCCGCGCCGGTTCCGGCAGCCACGGGCTTCGCCGCCTCCTTGGCGCTGGAGACGCCGGCATCGCCGCCGCCCCCCAGCAGCCCCGGGATCGGGAAATCGCCGAAGACCTGCGTCGAGACCAGCACCGCGAAGACCGCGATGGCGGCGGCGATCAGGGCCGTTCCCGAGATCGCCCCTACGAAGTAGTTGCGCGCCTGGCGGATCATTCAGCGGAATTGTTGCTTACAAGTAGCCCATCGGGTCGGTCACGGAGCCGTTTATACGAACCTCGAAGTGCAGGTGCGGCCCGAGGCAGTATCCGGTGCAACCGGTGTACCCGATGATGTCCCCTTGGCTAACCGACTGGCCAAGAGTTGCGACGAAGGAGCTCTGGTGGGCGTAACAGGTGGAGAGCCCGCCGCCGTGGTCGAGGCAGGTGTAGTTGCCGTAGCCGCCGCTTTCGGCCTCTGACTGCTGCAGGCTGACGGTGCCGGTCATCGCGGCGCGGATCGGCGTGCCTTCGGGGACCGCGATGTCGATCCCCGGGTGGTACTCGTAGCTGCCGTTGATCGTCCGCGAGCCGAAGCCGGAGACGACCGCCCCGTCGACCGGCCAGATCATGCTGCCGCTGCCGCCTTTGATCGGCCCGGCGGGCAGCGGCGTCGCGCCCGTTTCAGCCAGCTGCGCCGCGATCTTGCCCTGGATTTCGCTGAGGTCGCCGTCGAGCTCGTCCTCGTGGGAGCGGATCTTCCGCAGCGCCGCTTCGCGATCGGCGCGGGCGCCGACCAGTTCCTGCTGGTGGCTCTGCAGCGAGGTCCGCGTCG
>JBQCHW010000077.1:0-11134 GCA_051954315.1 Solirubrobacterales bacterium | reverse complement strand
CAGTCAAGACGTTCCCAGCCGCCTTGCCTTCTCTCATAACCCGCGAAGAAGCTCTCGCCCTCGGCGAGATAGAGGATCACGACGAGATCCTCGCCCTTGTCGACCGCGCGTGGGCAGCGCGGCGCGACCAGTTCGGCGACTCGACGGACATGTGCTCGCTCGTGAACGCGAAGTCCGGCGGCTGCGCCGAGGACTGCGGCTTCTGCGCCCAGTCGAAGTACGCCGAGGCCGACACGCCGATGCACGCGATGATGGAGCCCGAGCAGGTGCTCGAGCATGCCCGCGCCGCAGAGGCGGCGGGCGCGCACCGCTTCTGCATGGTCACGCAGGGCCAAGGGCTCTCCAAGCGCGACTTCGAGAAGGTGCTGGCAGGCGCCAGGCTGGTCGCCGAGCACACGAACCTCAAGCGCTGCGTCTCGATCGGCCACATGTCGGCCGATCGCGCCAAGGCGCTGAAGGAGGCCGGGGTCCAGCGCGTCCACCACAACGTCGAGTCCGCCCGCTCCTACTACCCGGAGGTCTCGACCACGGTCCGCTACGAGGGCCGTCTGCGGACGATCCAGGCGGTCAAGGAGGCCGGCCTCGAGACCTGCGTCGGCGGCATCCTCAACCTCGGCGAGTCAGAGGAGCAGCGGGTCGAGATGGCCTTCGAGCTCTCCGAGATCAACCCGACTTCGGTCCCGATCAACCTCCTGATCCCGAAGGAGGGGACCAAATTCGGCGACCGCGAGGTGATGGACCCGTGGGAGGTCGTCAAGTGGATCGCGATCTTCCGCCTGATCATCCCCGGCGCCCTCTTCCGCCTCTGCGGCGGCCGGGTCGAGAACCTCGGCTCGATGCACAAGCTCGCGGTCAAGGCGGGCCTCAACGGGGTGATGATGGGCAACTTCCTCACCACGCTCGGGGCCGAGCCGGCCGAGGACCGAGCGATGTTCGAAGAGCTGGGCCTCAACGTCGCCCGCCAGCCCGACAACGGCGCCAACCCGCGTCCCGACAACCGCTCCGGCTGGCTCGAGGGCGAGGCGCCGGAGACCCCGATCGACGAGCTGATCGACAGCCAAGACGAGGCGAACTTCTGGGACCCCTCGACCCAGCTGCGGGTCGTCAAGAAGAAGGGGAAGACGCCCTCTTACCCACAGGCGGCGTGACCGACGTCGCCGAGCGGCTCGAGGAGCTCCGCGAGCAGGGGCTCTACCGGCGACTGAGGCTGATCGAGGGAGCGCAGGGCCCGAGCGTCACGCTCGACGGACGCCCCGTCCTCTTGCTCTGCTCGAACAACTACCTCGGGCTCGCCGACCGTTCGGAGGTGCGCGAGGCCGCCGCGGAGGCGGCGCTGAAGTGGGGCGCCGGCGCTGGCGCCTCGCGGCTGATCTCGGGGAACATGGAGCCGCACCGCCGGCTGGAGGAGCGGCTGGCGGCCTTCAAGGGCTACGAGAGCGCGCTGCTTTTCGGCTCCGGCTACCTCGCCAACAGCGGCCTGGTGGCAGCGCTGGCCGGTAAGGGCGAGATCGTCTTCTCCGACGAGCTCAACCACGCCAGCATCGTCGACGGCTGCCGCCTCTCCCGCGCCGAGACCTTCGTCTACCGCCACAACGACCTCGAACACCTCGCCTGGGCGCTCTACCACCAGCGCGGCAAGCCGGCCCTGATCGTCACCGACGGCGTCTTCTCGATGGACGGCGACGTGGCACCGCTGCCCGAGCTGCTTGAACTGGCACGCCGACACGGGGCGCGGCTGATGGTCGACGAGGCGCACGCGACCGGGGGGATCGGGCCCGGCGGCCGCGGCTCGGTCTCGGCCGCCGGCCTCAGCGGCGAGGTCGACGTCGTCGTCGGCACCCTCGGCAAGGCACTTGGCTCCTACGGCGCCTACGCCTGCGCCAACGCGGAGACGATCGACTACCTCGTCAACACGGCGCGGCCGTTCATCTTCTCGACCGCCCCGCCGCCGCCGACCGTCGGGGCGGCGGAAGCGGCACTGGAGCTGCTGGAAGCCGAGCCGGAGTTGGTCGGGCGGCTGCAGGCGAACGCGAAGACGCTGCGTAACACCCTTCGCGCCGAGGGCCTCGACGTCGGCAACGGGCAGAGCCAGGTCGTCCCGATCCAGGTCGGGGACGCGAAGACGGTGATGGAGCTCTGCGAGGAGGCGCTGGGGCGCCGGGTGTTCGCCCAGGGAATCCGACCGCCGACCGTCCCCGAGGGCTCCTGCCGCCTGCGCTGCACGGTGATGGCAACCCACCAGACCGAGGAGCTGATCTGGGCAGCCCGGCAGATCGGCGCCGCCGCCCGCGAGGTCGGCCTCGCCCCCGCTTCCCAGGCCTGGACGGCCCGGGCCGCTTAGAGGTGACAGCAGCAGAGGGCGCGCCGGGCGTGTTCGTCACCGGCACCAGCACCGAAGTCGGCAAGACCGTCGTTGCCGCGGTCATCGCCCGTACCCTCGCAGCGGAAGGCAAGCGCGTCGCCGTCTTCAAGCCGGCGGTGACCGGGCTCGAAGAGGAGGGCGAGACCGACCACGCGCTACTGCGCCGCGCCTCCGGTTCGAATCAGAGCGACGAGGAGATCGCGCCCTACCGCTACGGGCCGCCGGCCTCACCCCACCTCGCGGCGGCGCTTGCCGGCGAGGAGATCGACCCCAACCGCCTGCGCCAGGCCGCGCACGAGGCAGCCGCGCGCGCCGACGCGATCGTCTGCGAGGGAGTCGGCGGCCTCCTCGTCCCCCTCTCCCCCCGCTACCTGGTGCGCGACCTCGCCGCCGACCTCGGCTATCCGCTCGTGGTCGTCGCCAGCCCCGGCCTCGGCACGATCAACCACACCCTGCTGACCCTCGAATCCGCCCGGGCAGCCGGCCTCGAAGTCGCGACGGTGGTCCTCAACCCTTGGTCCGACGACCCGAGCGAGATCGAGCGCGACAACCGCAAGACGATCGCCGCGCTCGGCGAGGTCCGCGTCGAGACCCTCCCTCGCCTCGATCTCGGCGACCCGTCGAGCTGGCCGCCCCTGCGGATCTAGACGATCACGTCGAGGCTGCCGTCGTTCAGCTCGACGGCGAAGCCGGCCGCCTCAGCCAGCGCGGCTGCGGCCTTGGGATCGCCAGGCGCCTTCTTCGCCTCGAGCAGCGCCCGCGCCACGTCTCCCCGCACCGCCTTCGCCATGTGCGAGACCGCCTTGCGCTCGCCATCGCTCTCGGTGAACGCTCGCACCGAGAGCAGCGTCGCCCGCTTCGGCTTCCACATCGTCGAGTAGGCACCCGAGCGCATGTCGAGGATCAGCTCGCCCTCCTTGTCCGGCAACGCCTCCGCGAGCGCCGGGCGCCAGAACTTCGCCAGCGGCCCGATCCCCTCGAGCTTCTCCTTCGGCGGCAGCTTGTAGTACGGGATCCGGTCGTCCGGCCGCACCACGCCCCAGAGAGCGCTGGCGATCAGCACCTGCCGCCGCGCCCTCGCCGGCAGCTTCGGCAGCTCCAGCCGTTTGAAGAGGACGCCGGTGTAGACCTCGGCCGCGGGGGCCGCCGGCGCCTCGCGCAACTCCGGGTCGAGCGTATCCAGCAGCTCCCCGCGCCGCTCGCCGAGCTCCTTAGCGAAAGCGAGCGAGCCGAGATCCACCGGCTCGCCGGTCTCGGGCGCAGTCTTCCCTTCCGAAGGCGGCAGCAGGACGAGCATCGGAGCGGCAGCCTACGCCGCACGGCGTTACTCGGGCGACCCGGCTCCGCCTCCGACCTGAGTCGGCTACGTTGTCACCGAGCCCAATGGGAAAGCTGATCGCGACCACGCAGGCGACCGTTGACGGAGTCATCGACCCGGTTGGCGAGTGGGTGCAGCCGGACGGAGATCACGGGAACTACTCGTTCGAGCGACAGGCGAGATCGGGCGGCCTAGTACTGGGCCGCAAGACCTACGAAGGCCTGGCGGCCTACTGGCCCGGACAATCGGGGAAGTGGGCCGACATGGTCAATTCCCTGCCTAAGTACGTCGGTTCCACCACCCTCGCCGGCGAGCTCGAGTGGAATGCGACCCTGCTCGAGGGCAGCTTGGAAGACTCGCTCTCTCGAGTGAAGGACGAAGCCTCGGGCGATCTCTTCATGCACGGCAGTGGCGAGTTCGCCTACGCGCTCGCCGAGCGCGGCCTGGTCGACGAGTTCGAGGTCTACCTCAACCCGCTCGTCTGGGGCAATGCCAACCTGCACGTGCTCGGCGACAGAGGAACTATCCGCCTTCTGCTCGAGGACGTGAAGCGGTTCGACTCCGGCGTGGTCCTCCTCACCTACCTGCCGGCAGCCCGTTAGCGACCTTCTACGCCGTCGCGGCCTCCTCGGCGGCGATCGCCTCGCCGCCGGGGTTTGCCTCGGCGGTGGCCGCCTCGATGCTGGTGTGGCCTTTCGCCTTCGCCCGGATCGCCGTCGCCCCGATCACCGCACCCACCAGAGCGACGAAGCCGGAGACGGTCATCGCGTGGCTGAGCGCGTAGACGAACGCTTCGCCGCCGGCCGCGGTGACCTCCTTCGCCTGCGCCGCCGTCAGTCCCGGCACCTTGGCGACCGAGCCGCCGCCGAGCTGTTCGGAGACCGCGTCGCGCTGAGCGGCGGTGACCCCGCTGCCGCTCAGCAGCGAGTGGAGCTTCGAGGTCACCAGCCCCTGGAAGATCGCCCCGGTGACGGCGACGCCGAGGCTGCCGCCGACCATCCGGAACATCGAGAGCACGCCCGAGGCGAGCCCGGCTTTCTGCACCGGCACCGCGTTCATCGCCGCGCTCGTCATCGGCGACATCGTCATCGCAATGCCGATGCCGAGCAGCATGAACCCGGGCAGCAGGTCGAGGTAGGTCGAGTCGACCGCGATGCGGCTGAAGCTGAACAGCGAGGCGGCGACGATCGTCAGCCCGATCGCGATCAGCCAGCGCGGGCCGTAGCGGTCCGAGAGCCGCCCGGCGACCGGCGCGACGCCGACGATCATCAGGGTCGAGGGCAGGAACCGCACCCCCGCCTCCAGCGGCGAGTAGCCGAGGATGTCCTGCATGTAGAGGGCGAGGAAGAAGAACACGCCCAACATCCCGAAGCTGATGATCATCGCCACGCAGACCGCGGCGAGGAAGTTGCGGTCGCGGAGCAGGTCGAACTGGACCATCGGCGCCTTCACCCGGTTCTCGACGAAGACGAAGGCGGGCAGCGCCAGTGCCGCCAGCGCCAGCAGACCAATGATTTCGGTCGAGCCCCAGCCCCAGCTGTTGCCCTCGACCAGGGCGAGGACCAGCGCCGTGAGGCCGACGGTCAGCACCGCGACGCCGCCGTAGTCGACCTCGCGCCCGACCGAGGTGTCGCGCGACTCGCGCACCGCGAACAGGGTCGCGATCACGGCGCCGATCGCGACCGGGATGTTGACGTAGAAGATCGCCCGCCAGCTGACGTGCTCGGTGAGGAAGCCGCCGAGCACCGGCCCGACCGCCAGGGCCAGGGCCGAGACGCCGGCCCAGGTTCCCATCGCCTTGCCGCGCTCCTCGGCGGGGAAGGCGTCGGTGATGATCGAGAGCGTGCCCGGCATCATCAGCGCCGCGCCGACGCCCTGGACCACGCGGCTGATCACCAGCGCGGTCTCGTCAGGGGCGAAGCCGGCGGTCGCCGAGGACAGCGCGAAGACGACGACGCCGACGAGGAACATCAGCCGGCGGCCGAAGATGTCGCCGAGCCGGCCGCCGGTCGCCAGCAGCACCGCGAAGGAGAGCGTGTAGCCGTTGATCGTCCACTCCAGCCCGCTGATCGAGGCCCCCAGGTCCTTCTGGATCGAGGGCAGGGCGACGTTCACGATCGTGTTGTCGAGCATGATCATGAACAGCGCGAAGCACATCGCGCCGAGCGTCCACCACTTGCGGTTCTCGTCGGTGATCAGGTGGCTGTATCGCGTCGTCAAGAGCGATCACTTCCCTTCAGGTGCTCGTAGGTCTGGGCGAGGTCTTCGCGGTCCATCAGCGCCTCGACGGCGGCGTCGAGCTTGCGGCGCTGGGCGGCGCTGAGGGTCGCGACAAAAGATTCGATGCCGGTCTGGCGGACGGTGACCAGGGTGGCGACCAGCTTCTTGCCCTTGGCCGTGATCTTCACCCGTCGCACCCGGCGGTCGTCTGGGTCCTCGACCCGGCTCGCCAGCTTCGCCTTGACCAGCGCGTCGACGGCGCGGCTCATCGAGGGAACCGAGACGCCGAAGATCTCGGCCAGGTCGGTGACCTGCCAAGGCTCGGCGGCGTGTCCGAGCCCGCCGAGCTCGAGCAGGGCCTTGCACTGGGTGATCGAGAGACCGGTCTCCTCGATCACCCGCAGCTGGTTGCCGCGGTCGTAGAGGAACATGTGGTGCATCAACGCGGTAATTCGCGCCGCGGTGTCCTTCTCAGCCGGACTGGTCTCCTTGCGGGTGGCGGCGGCGATGGCTTTCACGTCCGTTGCGTGCATGAGAACAATAGTTGCACGAACGCAACCTTTTCGTAAGGGCAATAGTTGTTCGTGTGATCGATATCACGCGCCTGCTGCTCCCCAGCGGCGCGTGCGGCGAGGCGCCTTAGGCCTCGCCGTCGAAGTACTCGACGCCGCTCTCGCGACGGACCAGCAGGTCGGTCTCCGGGTCGCCGGTCCAGATCCCGACCTTGTCGCTGTCGGGGTAAACCGTGGCGGTGGGGATGACGACGGTGGAGAACATGAGGACGCGTGCGGTCTCCTCGGTCTCGTTGCCGATGCCGTGGGCACCGGCCGCACCCTTCTCGAAGAAGACGACGTCCCAGGGCTCGAGCCGGTCGGATCCCTCCGGGTGGCGCAGGGTCGGGTTGCCCTCGAGCACCAGCAGCCACTCCTCCTCCCCCACCTCGTAGTGGTAGGGGCAGACCGCCTGTCCCGGCAGCAGCTCGTAGACGGTGATGCCGGACTCCTCGGGGCCGCCGAGCAGCTTGCCGAGGCGGGCCTGGCCGCTGCGGAAGCCGTCCGGATCCTCTGCGTCGTAGGTGAACTCGGGCGAGGCGATGTTGATCCGCTTCATGCGCCGAAGCTAGCAGCGCAAACAGCGCCATTTAGGACGGCCGGCTGCCGCCGAGGCCGGGGCTAACGTGCGAATCGATGCAGCCGGACTACGCCCAGCTCGACCGCGACCACGTCTGGCATCCGTTCACGCAGCAGCAGGGATGGAGCGCCGAAGCGCCGCTGGTGGTCGAGCGCGGCGAAGGCTCCTACCTCTTCGACACCGAGGGGCGGCGCTACCTGGACGGGACGGCGGCGCTCTGGTGCAACGTCCACGGGCATCGCCACCCAGTCATCGACGCGGCCGTCCGCGAGCAGCTCGATCGCGTCGCTCACACGACGATGCTCGGCCTCACCCACCCGGGTGCCACCGAGCTGGCGGCGCGGCTGGTCGAGATCGCGCCCGGCGACCTCGCGCGCGTCTTCTACTCCGACTCCGGCTCGACCGCGGCCGAGATCGCGCTGAAGATCGCCTTCCAGTACCAGCAGCAGCGCGGCGGCGAGCACGCCCGCAGGACGAAGTTCGTCCGGCTGCGCGAGGCCTACCACGGCGACACGATCGGCTCGGTCTCGGTCGGCGGCATCGACCTCTTCCACTCGACCTACCGGCCGCTTCTCTTCGAGACCTACGCTGCCGAGCCCGGCGACGCCGCCGACCTCGAGCGGGTGCTGGAGGCACACGCGGCGGAGATCGCCGGCGTGATCGTCGAGCCCCTGGTCCAAGGCGCCGCCGGGATCCTCGTCCAGCCGCCCGGCTACCTGCGCGCCGCCCGCGAGCTCTGCGACCGCTACGGCGTCCTGCTGATCTGCGACGAGGTGGCGACCGGTTTCGGCCGCACCGGGACCATGTTCGCCTGCGAGCAGGAAGGCGTCGCGCCCGACCTGATGTGCCTGGCGAAGGGGATCACCGGCGGCTACCTGCCGCTGGCGGCGACGCTTGCGAGCGAGGAGATCTACGAGGGCTTCCTCGGCAGCTACGAGGAGTTCAAGACCTTCTTCCACGGCCACACCTACACCGGCAACCCGCTCGCCTGCGCCGCGGCGCTCGCCAACCTCGACGTCTTCGAGCAGGAGCGGACGCTGGAGCGCCTGCAGCCGAGGATCGCCCTCTTCGCCGAGCTCCTGGCCGATGTGGCGGCGCTGCCCGAGGTCGCCGAGGTGCGCCAGAAGGGCGTGATGGTCGGGATCGACCTCGGCGAGCACGACCCATCCCTGCAGATGGGCCACCGGGTGACGATCGAGGCCCGCAAGCGCGGCGCCTTCATCCGCCCCCTCGGCAACACGATCGTCCTCATGCCCCCGCTCTCGATCAGCGAAGACGAGCTGCGGGAGCTGGTCGGCATCGCCAGCGAGTCGATCGTGGCCGCCGTCGCTTCAGCGCCCGTGGATCTCCCGCAGGCCGCCTGACAATTGGTGAGTTAAGCCGGTTATAGCCGGGCTAAGTCACCAAACGCCGATACTCGGCGTGATGGATTCCGATCCGGGTCGTAGTACGGGCATGGAGCAGACGCTCGTTGCCGAAGCCAAGGAGGCGCCGCGGGAGGCCGATCTCGCCTTCGACCGCCTCTACCGCTCCAGCCGCGACGACGTCTACGCCTACGTCGCCGGCCTGCTGCGCGATGCGACCGCGGCCGAGGAAGTGACCGCGGCCGCCTTCGAGCGCGCCTACCGCAAGCGCAACCGCTTCGACCCGCAGCGCGGCGAGCCGCGCGCATGGCTCTTCGGGATCGCCCGCAACGCCGCCCTCGACGAGCTGCGCCGCCGTGGGCGGCAGGCGGAGATGACCGCCGAGCCCACCGACCTGAGCAGCCTTGGCACCGAAGGCGCCGAGCACAGCGAGCGCCGCCTCGCCGTATCCGCCGCGCTCGAGCGCCTGCAGCCCGCCGAGCGCGAGCTGATCGCGCTGAAGTTCTTCGCCGGCCTCGAGAACCGTGAGATCGCCCGCGTCCTCGGCGTCAGCGAGTCGAACGCCGGCACCAAGCTGCACCGAGCCATGACCAAGCTGAGGGAGGCCTGCGATGGAACCGACTAGGGACGACCAGCTGATCGCCGACCTCCAGGCCCTGCGCCCCACCCCCCGGCCGCAGTTCGCCGCCGAGCTGGACGAGCGCGCCGCCGCGGGCTTCCCGCGGCGCTCGCGGAAGGGTGTGCCGGCCATTTTCACCGCTATGCGGAGCAGATGGCCGGAGCACCCGCTGCGCCTGCTGATCCCGGCGGGTGGCGTCGCGGTGGTCGCGATCATCGTCGCTTCGAGCCTGATCGTGGCCAACCAGGGAAACCCGGGGCCCCACGACAACTTGGCGCTTCTCGAACCCAGCCGCGAGCAGAACGCGATGCCGCCGGCAGCCCCCGACAGGGCAGGAGGAGCAGGCAGCGCGGAATCGAGCGAAGGAGCGAGCAGCGTCCAATACGGAAGCGAAGTGCCGACCGTCGCCTCTGAAGCAAGCAGTGGAGCGAGCAACGCCGGAGGTGCCGTTTCCGGCACCGCGGCCCCTGAGATCGAGTCCTTCACCGAAAAGGTCCATCGCCGCGCGGTCGAGCACTCCGCCGAGGTCGTCCTCGCGGCCCAGCCCGGCGACGTCGGTGAGGACTCCTCGGCGATCTTCGAAGTCGTCCACGCCCATGACGGCATTGTCATGAGCTCCTCCACCCGCGAGGGAAAGCCGGGGCAGGCGGGGGGCCGCTTCGAGCTCCTGCTTCCCAGCGACAAGCTGGGCGATGCCTTGGCCGCCCTCTCGGCGATCGACGAGGTGCGCTCGCGACACGAGGCGACCACCGACATCACGGCGCCGACTGTCAGCACCGCCGAGCTGGTACGCGACTCGCAGGCACGGATCGACAGCCTGCTCGCCCAGCTCGAAGGGGCGGAAACCGAAGGCGAGCGGGAAGCCGTCGAAGCCGAGCTGCGCCAGGAGCGCCATCACCGTGCCCGCCTCCGCGGCAGCCTCCAACATTTGGAGCACCGCGCCTCCTTCTCCCGCGTCCTGCTCCGGATCGAGACCGGCGTCGCCCACGAATCCACCGATGGCGGCGCCTGGGGCATCGATGACGCTTTCCACGACGCCGGCCACGTTCTCACCGTCGTCGCCGCGGTTACCCTGATCGCCCTCGCGATCCTCGGGCCGATCGCGCTGATCGCCCTCCTTGCCTGGCTCACCCACCGCGCCTGGGTCCGGCGCGAGCGACGTCGCGTCCTCTCCTGAGGGTTACGCTCCTCGGATGGAGGAGCGACGCCGGGGACCGGCGGAGATGCCGAACTTCGGGCCGCCGTCGACGCCGCGACCGGCGGCCTCGATCGTGCTGCTGCGGCGCGGCGGCAAGCACCAGCAGCGGGCGCTCGAGGTGCTGATGCTGAAGCGCAGCGAGGAGGCGAAGTTCATGCCCGGCGTCTGGGTCTTCCCCGGCGGCTCGCTGGACGCGAGCGACGGCGCCGAGGAAGCCGGCCTGCGCGCCTGCGCGGTGCGCGAGCTCGCCGAGGAGGCCGGGATCGAGCTGCCGCCCGAGGAGGAGCTGGTCCCGTTCAGCCGCTGGATCACCCCCGAGGTGATCGCGACCCGCTTCGACGCCTGGTTCTTCCTCGCCCTCGCGCCCGCCCACACGCCGCCGCAGCCCGACGGAGTCGAGACCACCGAGGCGCGCTGGTTCGAGCCCGCCGCGGCGCTGGCGGCGCAGGAGGCCGGCGAGCTCGTCCTCTCCTTCCCGACCCAGACCCAGCTCGGCTGGCTCGCCGAGCACCGCACCTCAGACGAGGCTCTCGCCGCCTACCGCGAGCGCCCGCTCGAGCCGATCCTCCCCAAGGTGATCGCCGACGAGGGGCCCGAACCGCGGGTCGTCCTCCCCGGCGACCCCGACTACCCGGCCTGAGGCTGCTGGTCGGGGAACCGCTCCAGGCCGGCGTGCCAGGGGCCGGGCGGGTAGGTGTGGATGCCGCTCTCCTCCATCTCCCCCTGCAGTCGTTTGAACAGCTGCCCGGCGTTCTTCAGCGCCGCTTTCAGTTCTTCGGGGCTGCGCTCGCGCAGGCGCCAGAGGAACCAGAGCTGGCGATCGTTGACGCCGAAGTCGATCTCACCGCTCATCGTCGTCACCCAGCCGAGGAAGCCGGGGCTGAAGAGCTCGCGCAGCGCCACCGGGTCGTACTCCTTCGGC
>JBQCHW010000076.1:0-2927 GCA_051954315.1 Solirubrobacterales bacterium | reverse complement strand
AGCCTTTCGAGGCGCTACAGAAGGAGGCCAAGCTCGGCCCCGTCCTGCACGCAGAGGTGCTCGCCGCGCTGAAGAAGGTGCAAAGCAAGAACCCGGACCTGCAGAAGGTGCTGGATGAGTCAGCCGGCTTCGCGGTCGTGCCCTCGATCGGCCGGGCGTCGCTTGTCCTCGGCAGCGCGTTCGGGATCGGCGAAGTTTTCAAAGGCGAACGCGTGATCGGGTACGCCGCCATCGTCGAACTGACGATCGGGGTTCAGCTGGGCGGGACCACCTTTCACGAACTTGTCGTCTTCCACGACGAGGACGCACTCAAGAACTTCAAACAGGGCAAGTACGCCTTCGCGTCCGACGCGAGCGTGGCGTTCGTCAAAGCGGGAGCGCAGGGCTCGAAGGGCTTCGGTGCGAGTTCGTCCATCTACGTTTTCGACGACGGAGGCATGCTCGTCGACCTGGCTATCGGCGGGCAGAAGTTTATCTTCAAGCCGGCCGCGCTCGGCCGGTCAAGGACCACCAAGGGTGCGCTCGAAGAAGGCGTCAATCACGCCTGGCCGCGCGAAGGCGACGACACCGAACGGGCGGCATCGCTTCACCGGAGCTGGAAGATCCCCGCCACGCTCGCAGTGGCCGCAGCTACGGCCGTCGGCGCCGTGATGACGTGGGCCCGCCACTCCCGCCGACTAAAGCGATGGGAAACATCGCCAAGCGCTGGCGGCTAGCGTCGCATGGCTCAAAGCCCCACTTTTCGCCATGAATCGAAGATGGTCGTTTTACAAACGGTCACAAAGGTAACCCTCAAAGATACAGGTAATCCTCAAATTGGCCTGCACGACTTATTTACCCATAACGGGGTCTACGAGGCACCTCGAAAGCCGAAATGCTCAAGTAAATCCAAATCCAGGAGGGCGCCATGTCGAAATTTCGGAGCATCGTCGAAGGACTGAAAGCCCCGATCAAAAAGGTCGGCGAAGCCGTAGGCGGCGACCCATTCGAGGCGCTGCAGAAGGAGGCCAAGCTCGGCCCCGTGCTGCACGCCGAGGTGCTCGCCGCGCTGAAGCAGATTGAGAATCAGAACTCTGACCTGAAAAAGGTGCTGGATGAGTCGGCCGGCTTCGCGGTCGTGCCCGAGATCGGCCGGGCGTCGCTCGTCCTCGGCGGCGCCTACGGGCTCGGCGAAGTGTTCGAGGGAGACAGCGTGACCGGATATGCCGCCATCGTCGAGCTGACGATCGGGGTTCAGGTCGGCGGGACGACGTTCCACGAGCTCGTCGTCTTCCACGACGAGGGTGCACTCAAGAACTTCAAACAGGGCAAGTACGCCTTCGCGGCGGACGCGGCGGTGGAGATCGTGAAGGCCGGAGCGCAGGCATCGAAGGGCTTCGGTGCAACTACGTCAATCTACGTGTTCGACGACGGAGGCATGCTCCTCGACCTGGCTATCGGCGGGCAGAAGTTCATCTTCAAGCCGGCGGCGCTCGGCCGGACGAGGACGACTGAGGATGCGCTCGAAGAAGACAACGCCGCCGAGTCGGGTCCGCAGGCGCAGGGCGAGCAGGAGCCCGCCGAGACCGAGCAAAAGCAGGACAAGCAGGCGCCGAGCCCCGACGGGGAAGCGAAGCCGCAGGGTGAGCAAGAGCCCGCCGGGACTTGAGCACACGCCGCGGAAACGCACCGGCGTCTGACGGATGCATCGACTCTTACGCTAAGCAACGGTCGTCGCGGCCCCACCTGGCTACGCCAGCTGTCTGGTTCACCCATTTGGGTTTCTAGTATCCGGCCCATCGCGATCCGGCTTGAGCAAGCCCCGGACCGGATCCGGCTCGCGTTGTGTCGGCAACTATCTCACTCGGAAAGCCAGTTTGCTCGGAAGCTCACGGTCAGTCCCACCACTCCCAGGCCGTCAACCCAATTCAGGTTGTTTCTCTGTGTCGCTGGTGTTGGGGCAACGGGACTGCGCTTGGCTGCGTAGCGGCGGTAGCGGTCGTAGCGAGTCGCCGCGCGGTCGTAGCGTGCCCGGCGCTCAGGGTCGCGCAGTACTGCGTAGGCGGCTAGAACCTGCCGTAGTCGGTCATCCAGTGGCGGATTCGACTCCGGTGTGCCTCTAGTGTCGGGGTGAAGGGTGCGCACTTGATTGCGGTAGGCGCGTGTGATCTCGTCAGCAGTCGCCGTTGGTGCTAATCCCAGCACGGCGTAGGGGTCACCCAGCCGAGTAGCCATGGGTTGCCTCCCATTCAGCAGCCGTTGGTTCCCCAAGCAGACGGGCGTTAGTGGCATACCCCGCGAACTGGTTCTTAAACACATGGCCGGTCCCAGCAACCGTCAGTTAGTAGCGCTGAAGTGGCGCGTCGTAAATTACTCATCTCGGCAAGGCGCTGCTATTGCCATCCATCTCAGCCCTTTTGCGACGAGCCACAGATCGCATAAACCGTCACACGGATCGACGACTCAAGACGATCAGTTAACTTCCGCGATCAGGCATGCAACCCGACATCCCAATTCGCGGGCCTGTCAAGGAGCCGTCACCCAAAGTCTGGATAACGGCATGGCAGCCCAACAGGGGGATTAACGGACAGTCAGTTTTCGAAACCCCTCGCCGTGGCGGCGCGCGAGGGTGAGCGGTTGGAAGAAACGGATCGAAAGCGAGCCCGGCTGACACGTCAGCCGGGCTCGTGAAGGGCGACCGTCACCGTCACACGCTGCCGGACCGCCTTCGTATTGTGCTTGGAATCGCGTACCCACTAGAGCGCCAACTAAACGCACGTCAAATAGCTGATACGCCGGTTTAGGCTTTAGATCCCTGGCTCATGGGCGTGCATCTCGAAAGGCGCTCGCCACCTGTCGGGCGCGGTCGCGGGGCGGCGCCCCCCCCCGCGCCGGGGGCCGGGGCGGGGATGAGGCCCCCAACCGCGGGGAGGCCAGTGCGGGCACCC
>JBQCHW010000075.1:0-6544 GCA_051954315.1 Solirubrobacterales bacterium | reverse complement strand
CCATCCCCCGTCCCTTGATCGGCCGCTACTGGCAGTCGACATCGACGGGGTCATCAGCTTGTTTGGTTGGGAGGAGCAGCCCTCGCATACTCGGCTGCAGCTGGTCGATGGGGTGCCGCATTGCATCTCGTTGCCGGTTGGGGATCGGTTGCTGCGGTTGTCCGAGCGGTTTGAGTTGGTTTGGGCCAGTGGGTGGGAGGACAAGGCGAACTTCTACCTCCCCCAGCTCCTGGGTCTTCCGGAGCTGCCGCACATCTCATTCGACGTTTCTCCTCGCAGCGGCGGGGCTCACTGGAAGCTGGCGGCTATCGAGAGTTACGCCGGGGATCGGGCGATTGCTTGGGTCGATGACAACTTCGACCAGAGCTGTTATGAGTGGGCGGAACGGCGGGGGGCGCCGACGCTGCTGGTCCCAACGGAGCCCCACCTTGGCCTCGAGGAGGGACACGTCGAGGCTTTGGCCGCTTGGGCCACCTCTTTACACTGACTCAGGTGACGGGGTTCTGGCCGATCTTTTTCCTTGCCGTGGTCCTCAAGATCCCGGTTCTGGCTTCGATGTGGCTCGTCTACTGGGCGGCCAAGCAGCACGACGAACCGGAGGCGGCAACCGACGAGGACGGCGGCTCGAGGCGCAAGCCGCGGCCGCGCACGCCGCGGGGACCTCGTCGCGGCGGGCCGCACGGTGGCGGCGCCGCGGTGCCGGTGCCGGATTGCCCGCCCGGCGGGCGCACCCGGGTCGTCAAGCCGGCTGCGCAGCCCGCTTTCGCTCGCGCCGGATCTCGCGCAGATAAGGATGGAAGTCGACCTCGACGGTATGACGCTTAGAGGCAACGAAGCGCTTCGCCTGCCTGCGTTCCTCCTTCGCGATCTCCCGCTTCATCTCCCCCGCCGGGGGTAGCGTCGCCCGGCCGGCGAGCAGGTCGGCGACCCATTCACACTGCGCCTCGGCCAGCGGCATGATCGGGCCGAGCGGCTGGATGAAGCCGATGAAGTAGAGGCCGGGGCGCTCGACCGAGACCACCCGCCGGAAGAGCGGCAGCCGGTTGTCGGGCGCGGAGAGGACCTTTGGGTCGAAGAAGGGGAAGGTCATCTTGTAGCCGGTGCAGTAGACGACGAGGTCGATCTCCTCTTCGCTGCCGTCGATGAAGCGGACGGCGCGGCCGCCGGGGAACTTCTCGATGTTGGGCTTGACGGTGATGTCGCCATGACCGAGGCGGGGCAGCAGCTCCGAGGAGACGGTCGGGTGGGCCTCGAAGAGCTTGTGGTCGGGCTTCGGCAGGCCGTAGGTGGTCATCTCGCCGGCAGCGATCTCGAGCCCTTTCATCGCGAAGAAGCGCTGCACCGAGAGCGGCAGGTAGGAGGCGAGCGGGTGGACCGCCTCGTCGATCGGCTTGCCGTTCAGGTACTTGGGCAGGACGTAGGCGCCGCGGCGAACCGCCAGGAAGGTCTTGTCAGCGATGCGCGAGGACTCGACGGCGATATCGGTCGCCGAGTTGCCGAGCCCGAGCACCAGCACGCGCTTATCGCGCAGGACGTCGGGCTCCCGGTAGTGATGGGCGTGCAGCTGCTCGCCCTCGAACCCATCGGAGCCGGGGAAGGCGGGCTCGGGCCAGCGCGGGTCCCAGTGGTGGCCGTTGGCGACGAGCACGGCGCGGTAGCGCTCGGTTGCCTCCGCCCCGCTCTCGGCCTTCGTCGTCACCGCCCACTCGCCGTCGGCGGGCTCGACCCGGGTCACCTCGGTGCGGAAGCTGATCTTCTCCCGCAGCCCGAAGTGGTCGGCGAATTCGTCGAAGTAAGAGGCCATCTGGAAGTGGTCGGGATAGTCCGGAAAGTGATCGGGCATCGGCAGGCTCTTGAAGGCCATCACCCGCCGCGAGGTGTTGATGTGCAGCGAGCGGTAGGCAGACGACATCCCGTTGTCGTTTTCGAACCGCCAGTTGCCGCCGATCTGCGAGCCCTTCTCGAAGCAGTCGAAGGGGATGCCGTGCGCGTCCAGGACCTGTGCGGCGACGATCCCGGAGCTGCCGGCGCCGATGATGCAGACCTTCTGCGTCGAGGGCATGCCGGGAATCTAACGAACTGGCTGCCTGGCCAGGTAGACCGCCGAGGTAGTTCGAGCAGCGAATACCATGCTCTTCGTGTCCCGCGCCAATCGCATCGTTCTCCTCGTCCTAGGGCTGGCGCTGCTGTTCGCCGCTCCGGCGGGAGCGAACGCCGATGGCGGTCGTTTGGACCTGACTGACGGGTATTGGCTCGGCCCCTACTTCGCCGGCTTGCGCCTGACCCATACCGAGGGCTTCAACGGCACGACCTTTTCCTACGGCGACTGCGAATTCCCCAAGGGCGAGGGCGGTTGTTCGGTCCCGGCCCAAGTCCAGACCACCAGCAGCTGCGACCGCAACCCCCTTGCGATCGACCGGCTTCCGTTTCGGGTGTTCCCCGTTCGCGGCGGCGGCATCGGGGTCGAATACGAACGATCCGGAATTGACATCACGACCGGTGGTCAGACGGTCACCCTCTACGTCGACTTCGAATTGATGACCGCGGCCTTGCGGGACTTTCGGCGCCGCACCGAGCCCTCACCGATACCGCTAGCGCCGCCGATCTACCCTCCCGACGCCCTGCGCGAGTTGAAGCGGGTGACCGTGGCAAAAGAACGGTTCGGTCAGATCGACGCGATCGCCCGGGCAATTCACCTGCCGCCCGAGGAGGTTGAAGTACGGCTGCAGATCGCCGACCTGCTGCCGCCGGAAACGCTTGCCGGCGTCAAGCCTCCGACGCTCTCGACCGCCGCGATCGAGCGGCTGCGGCAGCTTGCGTTCCGTACGCAGGGCAACCTGTCGCGAGCCGCCCGGATCCGCGGGATATCCAAGGCGGCGCTGCTGAGGAAGATCGCGCCCGTGCGGGGTCTCACCGGCGAATGCTGGCCGGTCAAGGCCTCGTAGCTCGGTTCTCCCTAGTCGGAGATGTCTTCGTGGAGGAAGGTGGCCCGGAAACGCGGGCCGCCGACATGGAGAGGATCGGCCCCCGGCAGCGGCACCCTGATCGTGCTCCGCCAGAGATCGCCGTCCGGCCGCTCCTCGAAGGTGGCGCGGCCGCGGAGGGGGCGCGGCGGGCGCACGGTCGCGGTGCCCGCCTCCTGGTCGAAGACGAATGCACCGAGCCCGCCCTCGGCGGAGGTGACGCGACCGATCCGCATCCCTTCGCGCCTTTCGGCCCTCGCTCCGTAGAAGCTGCTCTTCCCCCGACGCCGGTCGACGCTGGCGATGAAGAGACAGGAGCAATGGGGGGCGCGGACATAAAGAGAAGCCGTCTTCCCTTGGCCCCGCGGCCGTAGCGCCGCGATCGGCGAGGGGTTCGCGAAGGGGGCAAGGCTTTCCGCTTCCGGGCATTCCCAGGGCGGGAGCACGCTCATCGAGCCTTCGACCCGCGGCTCCTCGATCTGAGCGAACCCCCGCTCTCCCCTGAACCGGATCGTCCCGGCGAAGATTCCTTCGGTTAGCGTTCGAGGTCTGCCGGTACAGCCCTCTCCAGGCTCGGTCGAGTTCAGGATCGTGGTCGGGGTGTAGGCGACGTCGAACGACCCCAACCGGCCGAAGCTGACCCGCAATCCGCCTTCGGTGACCTTGGCCTTGGTCCGGTAGGTGGCGAACTGAGTCTTGCTGAGGAGCATCAGCGTCGCGACCCCTTTTTCCGAAGTTTCGAGGTGTGCTTTGAAGCCGTTGCTCGCCGCCAGATCGAAATCGACGCGAACGATCGTTCCCGCCTTTGGCGCCGCCTGCGCAGCCGGCACCGCCGCGAGCAAAATCGCAGCGGCAACTGCCGCAATCAAGGCTGAGAGGCGCACCATCGGCTCCCAGCATATGCCGAGCCCGCCCCGCAACTTGAAACGCCGAGAGGTCGGGATTGGGGTCCCAACCTCTCGGCGCTCAAGGAGAAATGAAGTACCTCAAGATGCGGAAGCTCTCTTCGTTGTCTTGGGGTACTGACTATTTACCCACAAGCGGGGGTGCGTACACATCCGTACGCACCCCCACCGGGAACTTCTCAGAACTACTTATTTAGCTTCTTCGGAGCTCGACTCGATCTCCTGCGCGAGCTCCTCGAGCTCCTCCGCGAAGGAGGTGCCGAAGCCCTCGACAGGCGCCTCGACCCCGTCGACGCCGAGTTCGGCGGCGAGCTCGTCTTCTTCGAGCAGGTCGTCGGCCGGGGCATCGATCGGTTCGGCGGGCTCGATCGCGACCGTGCGGTAGTGCTTGAGGCCGGTCGCGGCCGGGATCAGCTTGCCGATGATCACGTTCTCCTTCAGGCCGACCAGGCGATCCCGTTTGCCCTCGAGGGCAGCATCGGTGAGCACCTTCGTGGTCTCCTGGAAAGAGGCCGCCGAGAGGAAGGACTCGGTCGCCAGCGAGGCCTTGGTGATTCCGAGGATGACCTCCTCGCCTTTGGCCGGCGTGCCGCCGTCTTCCTTGGTCTTTTTGTTGAGCCGTTTGAGGCTGCCGCGATCCTCGAGCTGCCCGGGCAGGAGGCTGGTCGAGCCCTTCGACTCGATCCGCACCTTCTTCAGCATCTGCCGGGCGATGATCTCGATGTGCTTGTCGTTGATGTCGACGCCCTGAGCACGGTAGACCTTCTGCACCTCGTCGACCAGGTAGACCTCGACGTCCGTGCGGCCCCGAATCGCCAGCAGGTCGGCCGGGTACAGCGAGCCCTCGTTCAGCTGCTCGCCGACCTCGACGCGGTCGCCGTCGGCGACGTGCAACCGGGTCCGCAGCGGGAAGCTGTAGCTGTGCTCCTCGCCGCTGGACTCGGTGACGATCACTTTCAGCGCTTTGTCGGTTTCCTCGATCGAGACCTTGCCCGCAGCCTCGGCCATCTGCGCCAGGCCCTTCGGTTTACGAGCCTCGAAGAGCTCGACGATCCGCGGCAGACCCTGGGTGATGTCCTGGCCGGCGACACCTCCGGTGTGGAAGGTGCGCATGGTCAGCTGGGTCCCCGGCTCGCCGATCGACTGGGCGGCGATGATGCCGACCGCGTCGCCGATGTCGACCATCGACCCGGTCGCCGGCGAGATGCCGTAGCAGGAGCGACACACCCCGGACTCGGCCTCGCACTTCAGAGCCGAGCGGACCGGGATCTTCACGCCCTCCTCGTCGCCGAAGGCCTCGGCGATCTCCTCGACATCGGCCTGGGTGATCTCCTGGTTGCGCTTCAGCAGCTCGCGACCGCGTTTGGTCTCCAGCTTTTTCGCCGCCAGGCGACCGAACAGGTTGTCGTTGAGGGACCCGTCGTCCTTGCGGAGGTCCATCTCGATGTGGTCTTTGGTTTTGCAGTCCTCCTCACGCACGATCACGTCCTGGGCGACGTCGACCAGGCGCCGGGTGAGGTAGCCGGAGTCGGCCGTCCGCAGCGCCGTGTCAGCGAGGCCCTTTCGGGCGCCGTGGGTGGAGATGAAGTACTCGAGGACCGAGAGCCCCTCCATGAAGTTGGCCTTGATCGGCCGCTCGATGATCTCCCCTTTCGGGTTGGCCATCAGGCCGCGCATCCCGGCCAGCTGGCGGATCTGTTTGAACGATCCGCGAGCGCCCGAGTTGGCCATCATGAAGATGGGGTTCAGCTCGTCGAGGTTGTCCTCCATCGCCTGCGCAACCTCGTCGGTGGCGCGGTTCCAGTGAGCGGTCACGGCCTCGTGACGCTCCTCGGCGGTGATGTAGCCCTCGTCGTACTGCTGCTGGATCGCTTCGGTCTCCTTCTCGTAGCGATCGAGGATCTCCGCCTTCTCGGGCGGCGACACGACGTTGTTCTTGGAGACCGTGATCCCGGCCTGGCTGGCGTACTGGAAACCCAGGTCCTTGAAGGCGTCGAGGACCTGCGAAACCGCCGGGGCCCCGTAGCCCTCGACCAGGTCGGAGACCATCTGGTTGATGTCCTTCTTCTTCAGCGAGCGATTCGCGAACTCGAACTGCTCGGGATCGAAATCGTCTTCCAGCGCTTCGGCGAGGGCGCGCTCGATCTTCTCGTTGAAGATGATCCGCCCGACCGTGGTCAGGAAGTGCCCGCGCCCGGCCCGCCGGTACTCGGCCTGGTCGTGCAGCTTGCAGCCGCCGTTCTCGTAGACGAGCTCGGCCTCCTGCGAGGAACGGAACACCTTGACGTTGGAGCCCGATCCGTTAGTGCCCTTGCCGGCCTTCAGCTCCTCGTCGATCTTCTGCAGCTCAGCCTCTTCCGGACCGTAGGTCAGGTAGTAGATGCCGAGCACCATGTCCTGGGTCGGGGTCGCCAGCGGCGCCCCGTGGGCCGGGGAGAGGATGTTGTTGGCCGACAGCATGAGGATCCGCGCCTCGGCCTGAGCCTCGGCGGAGAGCGGCACGTGCACCGCCATCTGGTCACCGTCGAAGTCGGCGTTGAAGGCGTGGCAGACCAGCGGGTGGACCTGGATCGCCTTGCCCTCGACCAGAACCGGTTCGAAGGCCTGGATGCCGAGACGGTGCAGGGTCGGCGCCCGGTTCAGCAGGACCGGGTGCTGGTGGATGACTTCCTCCAG
>JBQCHW010000074.1:0-2628 GCA_051954315.1 Solirubrobacterales bacterium | reverse complement strand
CGGCTGCCGGAGGAGCGGGTCGTCACCTTCTTCCGCTACCGCGACGCCGAAGAGGGCAAACGGGCCTGGTGGATGGTCGCCGAGGAGGGCAGCGCCGACCTCTGCCTCACCGACCCCGGGTTCCCGATCGACCTCAACGTCGACGCCGAGGCGCAGGCGATGGCCGAGGTCTGGCTCGGCAAGCTCGAGCTGGGGGCGGCGATGCGCTCACGCCGGCTGAAGGTGACCGGCCCCGAGCACCTCGTCCGCAGCCTGCCCGAGTGGCTCGGCTTCAGCTCGTTTGCCTACCCAGACCCGGCAGCGGAGCTCGCTTCGCGAGGCTGAGCCCGCGCTTGACGGCGCCGCCGAGGCCGGTCCCGATCCCGCGGGCGAAGCCGCCGATCGAGAACGTGCTCGAGTCGGGCAGCGCCAGGCGACCGATCTTCTTGACCACGCTGCCGAACTGGCGGTGCAGCGGGCCGACGTTGTAGGGGAGGCCGTAGCGTTCGCAGATCTCGCGGACCTCGACCGAGATCTCGGCGTAGCGGTTGGCGGGCAGGTCGGGGAAGAGGTGGTGCTCGATCTGGAAGCTGAGGTTGCCGGAGAGGATGTGGAAGAGCCGGCTGCCGCTGAGGTTGGCGGAGCCGAGCAGCTGGCGGTGGTACCACTGGCCTCGGGTCTCGTTCGCCGCCTCGGCCTCGTCGAACTCGTGCGTGCCTTCGGGGAAGTGACCGCAGAAGATGATCGTGAACGACCAGAGGTTGCGGACGATGTTGGCGGTCGCGTTGCCGGCCAGCGGGAAGACGAAGAACGGGCCGGAGAGGGCGGGGAAGAAGACGTAGTCCTTCAGCGCCTGAGCGCGGACCTTGGTCCCGATCCCCCGCAGCAGCTCGCGTTTGTCGGCGAGGGTGGCTTCGCCGGCGGCGATCCGCTCGACTTCGAGGTCGTGGAGGGCGACGCCGTACTCGAAGAAGGTCGCCAGCAGCGCCGCCCAGAGCGGGTTGCCGAGGTAGTAGGGCTTCCACGGCTGCTCCTCTGACATCCGCAGGATCCCGTAGCCGATGTCGCGGTCCTTGCCGACGATGTTGGTGTGGGTGTGGTGCATGTAGTTGTGGGAGTGCCGCCACTGGTCAGCGGGGCAGGCGGTGTCCCACTCGAACTGCTTGCCCGAGAGCTTCGGGTCGTTCATCCACTCGTACTGGCCGTGCATGACGTTGTGGCCGATCTCCATGTTGTCGAGGATCTTGGAGAGCGAGAGGGCGGCGGTGCCGGCGAGCCAGAAGGGCGGGACGACGCCGGCCCAGAGCAGGCCGCGGCCGGCGACCTCGAGTCCGCGCTGGGCGCGGACGATGCCGCGGATGTAGTCGGCGTCGCGCTGGCCGCGGTCGGCGAGGACGCGCTGGCGGATCGCGTCCATCTCCTCGCCTAGGGCGTCGAACTGGGCGGGGGTGAGGCCGAAGGGATTGGTGGTGATGCCGTCGGCGGCGGTGAGCGTGGTGTCCGGTGCTGCGGGCGGGGCGGGGATTGCGGTCGCGGGGTTCATCGAAGTCCTTTCGTGGGAGTCAGAGCTCGACGGTGAGATCGCCGAGCGCGGCGGAGACGCAGAGCTGGATCTCCTCGTCGGGGGCGGATGAGACCTCGCCGGTGACGAGGTTCTTGTGGGTGCCCGAGCGCTTGCGGCAGGTACAGGTGTGGCAGATGCCCATCCGACAGCCGTAGGCGGGGTTGAGGCCGGCGGCCTCGGCCTGCTCGAGCAGCGAGGCGCCGCTGTTGGCGACCTCGAGGTCGGAGTCGGCGAAGCGAACCTGCCCCTCGCCGGGCTCGCCGACGGGGACGAAGGTGGGCGGGACGAAGCTCTCGACGTGGAGCCGGTGCTCGAGCCCGTTGGCCCAGGTGCCGCGGACGGCGTCGAGCAGGGCGGGCGGGCCGCAGGCGAAGGTCTCGGCCTCGGTGAAGTCGGGGTCGGACTGGGGGAGATGGAGCGGGGTGAAGTGGCCGTCGAGCTCGCCACTGCCGGGGGCGCGGGTGTAGGAGCGGAGCAGCTGGAAGTTCGGATGGGTGTCGGCGAGGCGCTCGAGCTCGTCGCGGTAGATGCAGCGGTCGGGGTCCGGCGCGTAGTGGAGGAGGGCGATCGGGCGGTCGTAGCCCTCGCCGAGCAGGGTGCGGAGGATCGCCATCAGCGGCGTGATCCCGCTGCCGCCGCCAATCAGAAGGACGGAGTCGGGCCGCGGGACCGGCAGCTGGAAGTCGCCTTCGCCGGCGGAGAGGCCGACGACCATTCCCGGCTGGGCGCGGTCGACGAGGAAGTTGGAGACAAGCCCCTCGGGATGGCGCTTGGTCGTGATCTCGAGCGTCGCGCCGGATCCCTCGGCGCAGGCGGGGGAGTAGCAGCGCTGGTGGCGGACGCCGTCGATCTCGACGCTGAGGTTGACGAACTGGCCGGCGCGGAAGCCCTGCCAGGCGCGGTTGGGGCGCAAGGTCAGGGTCACGCTGTCGTCGGTCCCCCGCTCGGCGGCGACGACCTCGGCCCGGCACTCGCCGGTGACCAGCAGCGGGTCGATCTGTTCCAAGTACGAGTCGACCCCGTGCGGCGTCGCCACGGCCTCGAGGAAGCGGAGGTTGGGACGGGAGAGGAGGCGCGGCGACATG
>JBQCHW010000073.1:0-3820 GCA_051954315.1 Solirubrobacterales bacterium | reverse complement strand
GAGAGCGGAAGGGGACTACTTCTCCTCGCTGATGATCGTCTTGACGGCCGCGGTGGTGCCGTCGGAAAGCTGGATCTCGACCATGAAGGTGCCGAGCTCGCGCAGCGGCTGCTCGAGCTGGACCTGTTTTTTCTCGATCCGCAGATCGCGCGCCTCGCGCAGGGCGTCGACGATCCCCTTCGGCCCGACCGAGCCGAACAGCTTGCCGTCCTCGCCCGCCCGCTGGTGGATCGTGAGGACCGTTTTGCCGAGCAGCCCGGCGGCTTCGGTTTCGCGTTCGCGGCGCTGTTCGGCGGCGCGCTCGGCCGCCTCCATCCGCCGTTTCGCTTCCTCGAGCGCCCCGGCGGTGGCCGGCTGGGCCAGCTTGCGCGGGACCAGGTAGTTGCGCAGGTAGCCGGGGGCGACGTCGACGACGTGACCGCGCTCGCCGAGGGACTCGACGTCCTGCAGCAGGATCGCCTGTGCCATCAGCGCTCTCCGACGTAGGGAAGCAGGGCGATTTCGCGCGCCCGCTTCACCGCCACCGAGAGCTGACGCTGGTGGCGGCGGGAAAGTCCGGTTACTCGGCGGCCGCGCGTCTTCCCCTTGTCGGAGAGGAAGCGCCGCAGCAGGTTGAGGTCCTTGTAATCGACGACCTCGGAGTTGACCCGCGTGTATTTGCGAGGACGCGAGCGATCGGCGCCGCGCCTGCCGCCGCGTCGGGCGCCACCGCGTGAAGGAGTCTCAGTTCGTGCCATCGGCCGGGCATGCTACAGAGCGCCGCTGGGCGGCGCTCTGTAGGTCTCGCTTGGAGAAGGGTCCCTAGAAGGGAATGTCGTCTTCGGAGGCACCGCCGCCGCCGGCCGGGGCGGTTTCGAAGTCGCCCATATCGGCCGGGACGTCGCTCTGGGGCGGGGCGAAGCCGCCACCACCATTGCCGTTGCCGCCGCCACCGGAGCCGTCGCGGGATCCGAGGAACTGGACGGTGTTGGCGATGATCTCGACACTCTGGCGTTTGTTGCCGCCCTGGTCTTCCCACTCGCGCCAGTCGAGCCGGCCTTCGACCGCCACCGGGCGGCCTTTGGAGAGGTAGTTGGCGCAGTTCTCTCCCTGCGCCCCCCAGACGGTGACGTCAAAGTAGTTGGCCTTGTCGACCCAGTTGCCGCTCTGGTCTTTGCGGCGGCTGTTCACCGCGACTCGAAGCTTGGCCACGGCGGTGCCGCTGCCGAGATGACGCAGCTCCGGATCCCGGGTCAGGTTCCCGGTGATGACCACCACGTTCACATTCGAAGCTGCCAAATCACTCACTCCTTGCGCATTCGCTTGTCTGGACCTCAGTCTAAGGAGGTGGACGGCGCGACTCTCCCCCCTGAGCGAGCGGGTTTCCGCAAACAGGGAGGCCGGTGAGGGCGCTTACTCGTCGTCGGAATCGCCGAACGAGTCGCCGCGGCCCTCGCGGGAGTCGCCGCGATCGTCGCGGGCTCCCTGGGCGCTGCGCTCGCGCGGGCCGGGCGAGGCCGTGACCGCGGGCGGGACGATCACCGGCGCGGCGGGATCGACCTTGAAGATGCGGAAGCGGAGGACGCCGTCGGCGATCTTCAGGTTGTGGTCGAGCGTGTCGAGCAGCTCGCTCGGGGCCTCGAACCGCATCCAGCGGTAGTCCGCCTCGGTGCGGCGGTTGATTTCGTAGGCCATCTTCCGCAGGCCCCAGCTGTTCTCGTGTTTGAGGCTGCCGGAGCCCTCGATCTGGCCACGGGCCTCCTGCGCCAGCGCGTCGCGGGCGGGGGCGTCCAGCTGGGGGTCCAGCATCAGGACGAGCTCGTATTCACGGGGAGCGGCCAAAACGGCGAAGGACTATAGCGGCGAGCCGCCGCCGGAGGACGCCCCCTCCGCGCCCGATTCGACGCTCTAGTCTCTGAGAGGTGAGCTCGTCGCCGCTGATCATCGTCTCCAACCGGGGGCCGCTGCAGTTCGACCGCGACGAGAACGGCGAGCGAACGGTGCGCCGCGGCGGCGGCGGCCTGGTCACGGCGCTCTCCGGTCTGGTCTCCCACCGCGACGCGCTTTGGATCGCCTCGGCGATGAGCGACGAGGACGTCGCCGTCTCCGAGGAAGTCGGCGGGCCGGTCGAGCAGGAGCTGGATGGGGTCGATTACCGCGTCCGCCTGGTCGGCAGCGATCCGGACGCCTACGACCGCTTCTACAACGTCATCGCCAACCCGATCCTCTGGTTCATCCAGCACTACCTCTGGGACATCTCCAACGCCCCGGACATCCGCCAGCAGGAGCTCGACGCCTGGGACTACGGCTACCAGGCGGTCAACGAGGACATCGCCAAAGCCGTGGTCGCCGAGATCGAGGGCCAGGAGCGGCCGCTGGTGATGCTCCACGACTACCACCTCTACACCGCCCCGGGAATGATCCGGGCCGAGCGCCCCGACGCCTTCCTCCACCACTTCGTCCACATCCCCTGGTCGCAGCCCGACAGCTGGCGGATCCTCCCGAACCGGATCCGCGAAGCGATCTACGAGGGGATGCTGGCCAACGACATCATCGGCTTCCACACCCACGCCTACTGCATCAACTTCCTCCGCTGTTGCGACGAACTGCTCGACGACGTCGAGGTCGACTACCACGCCGCCGAGGTGCGCCACGCCGGCGGCAAGACGATCGCCCGCGCCTACCCGCTCGGGATCGATGCCGAGCGTCTGAAGCGGGCGGCCTCCTCGCCCGAGGTGGCCGAGGCCGAGCGCGAGGTGCTCGAGCGCCGGCGCCAGCACCTGATCATCCGCGTCGACCGCGCCGACCTCTCGAAGAACGTTCTGCGCGGCTTCACCGCCTTCGACACCTTCCTCGAACAGCACCCCGAGTACCGCGAAAAGGTCACCTTCATCGCCCACCTGCAGCCCTCGCGCCAGGACGTCCCCGAGTACGCCGAGTACCTGGAGCGGATCCAGGCGCTGGTCGCGGTTGTCAATCACCGCCACGGCACGACCGACTGGATGCCGATCGACCTGAAGATCTACGAGAACTTCTACGACGCGGTCGCCCGCTACAAGCACTTCGACCTGCTGATGGTCAACTCGCTCTTCGACGGGATGAACCTGGTCGCCAAGGAGGCGCCGGCGGTCAACACCCGGGACGGGGTGCTGATGCTTTCCGAGAACACCGGCTCCCACCAGGAGCTGATCGACTACGTGATCTCGGTCAACCCCTTTGACATCCAGGAGCAGGCCGACGCGATCCACCGGGCGCTGACGATGGACCCCGAGCAGAAGCGGCGCTGGGCCGAGGGCCTGCGCGAGATCATCTTCTCCCACAATCCGGGCGACTGGGTCGACGACCAGCTGAAGGACATCGAGGCCGCCCGCCAATCGGTCGCCTGAGGGGGAGAGTTCGGCTCGTCAGTCCCTTAGGGACTCGTGCGAGGCGTGCGAGTGCGATGGGCAAGTGCAGCGAAAGCGGCGGCGATAGCCGCCGTAGCGCTAATGGCCCTGCAAGCCCTCCCGTCCCTCCTCAAGCCTCCCGAGCCGCCGCCGTTGGCGCCGGATGTCGGCCTGCCGCAAGTCGCGCCTACGCGCCCACCCAGAGAGCCCAAGCCCGAACTGCATCAAAAAACCGGCCCGCCAGCCCGGAAATTTGATGCAGTTCCGAAGCGAGAGCCGAGACCGCCCCGCCGGACGCACCGGCGTCGGCCCACTCCGGTCCCCGAAGCTACTCCTCCAGCGCCGGAACCTGCTCCTGCGCCGGTTGTGCCTGTCCCCGCTCCGGTCATCCCGCCGCCTGCGCCCGCACCTACCGGTGACGGGTCCGAAGAGTTTGCACCCCGCTGACCAAGCAG
>JBQCHW010000072.1:0-2867 GCA_051954315.1 Solirubrobacterales bacterium | reverse complement strand
TGCTTCTCACCGGCGACCGCGACATGTACCAGTGCGCAACGGGGGACGTGACCGTGCTCTACGTGAAAACCGGCGGCGGCAAAGGCGCCGAAGAGGTCGGCCCGGCCGAGGTCCGCGAGCGCTACGGGATCGATCCCGAGCTCGTCCCCGACTTCATCGCCCTGCGCGGCGACCCCTCCGACGGCCTCCCGGGCGCCAAGGGGGTCGGGCCGAAGACGGCGGCGGAGCTGCTGCGGCAGCACGGCTCCCTCGAGGCGATCCTCGACAACGCGATCCGCGAGCGCCGCCCGGCGCTGCGGGCGGCGCTGATCGAGGGACGCGAGGACCTGCTCAAGTTCAAGGACATCGCGACGCTGCGCGACGCGAAGGTGAAGCGCCCGAAGGACGCGCCGACGGATTGGCTCGGCGCGGCCGCGGCGGCACGCGAGCGGGGGATGAAAAAACTCGCGGAGCGGTTGGAGGCGCGGGCGGGGTAGCGGGCGTTAGGGGCGTGTCGCCTTTTGGTCCCCTGAGGACGCATAAAGCGACACGAGCCCCCACGCCGAGACGATCGCCCAGACGCCCTCGAGGAGCACGAACCCCCACTGCGCCGCGATCACCGCGAGAACAGCGAGGATCGCCGAGCCGACGAGGTTGAGCGCGAGGTAGAGACGAGAGTCCGGGCGCATGCGTTCGAGCTGCACCGCGGTGAAGGCGGCGAGGATCAGCAGCGCGCCGACGATCTGAACGACCTGGTCCATCGGGCGAGCGTATTGACCGTGTCGCTTTAGTGGACATATAGAAGACAAAAGCGACATGGCCAAGTACCGTCGCGCCGTGGATCAAGCCGCGTTACCCCTCTTCGACCATGGCCAGCTGCGCAAGCGCTGGCGCTACGTCGCCGTCTTCGCCGAGGAGCTGATGCTGTGCGCGGCGCGGGCCGAGGTGGGGCCGATGGCGCAAGCGTTCTGGGTCCTCTGGGATCGGGAGCGGCGGCAGCAGTGGGCGCACACGAATCCGCTGCCCGGCAGCCGCGAGGTCGTTTTCGACGGGCCGCGTTGCGAGATCGACGGGCCGGGTCTGCGCGCGACCCTCGAGCTGGGCGAGGTCGCCGCGATCGAAGCGACCTGCCCCAGCGGCAAGAGCGTCGCCTGGACGCGCAAGCGCGCCGGGATGCCGGTCGCGGGCACGGTCGAGATCCCCGGCCGCCGCTTGGAGATCACGGGCCATGGCGTCGACGACGAATCGGCGGGCCACCACCAGCGCCACACCCACTGGCGCTGGTCGGCCGGCGTCGGCGAATCGGTCGAGGGGCGCAACCTCGCCTGGAATCTGGTCGAAGGGATCAATGACCCGCCCCAAGGGAGCGAGCGGGCGATCTGGGTCGATGGCGAGCCCGCCGAGCCGCCTCCGGTCAGGTTCCGCGGCCTCGACGGGATCGACCTCGGTGAGGCCGGCTCGCTCGAGTTCGCTCCCGAGTCCCGCCACGCCCACGACGACAACTACCTACTGATCCGCTCCCGCTACCGCCACCGCTTCGGCAGCTTCAGCGGCGCCCTCGGAGGCCTCGACCTCGCCCAGGGGCTAGGTGTGATGGAGGAACACGATGCGCTCTGGTGATCAGCTGCGGTGCTCGGGGTTGGGGGAGTCGAAGCGGCAGCCGGCTTCCCACTCTTTCGGCTGGTTGCCGTGGGCGGGGATGCCGCCGGCGTCTTTGAGGATCCGGGCCAGGTGCATCAGGTTCCAGGCGGCGAAGGTGGTGTTGCGGTTGGTGAAGTCGTTCTCCGGCCCGCCCGAGTCCTCGTCGAGGTAGGACGGGCCGGGGCCGGCCTCGCCGATCCAGCCGGAGTCGGCCTGGGGCGGGATCGTGTAGCCGAGGTGCTGGAGCGAGTAGAGGACGTTCATTGCGCAGTGCTTGATCCCGTCCTCGTTGCCGGTGACGATGCAGCCGCCGACGCGGCCGTAGTAGGCCCACTGGCCCTGGTCGTTCAGCAGGTGCGAGTTGCCGTAGAGGCGCTCGATCGCGTGGGTCGCGACGGAGGACTTCTCCCCCAGCCAGATCGGCATCCCCAGCACGAGAATGTCGGCGGCGAGCACCCGCTCGTAGATCGCCGGCCACTCGTCCGTGGCCCAGCCGTGTTCGGTCATGTCCGGCCAGACGCCGATAGCGATCTCGTGGTCGACCCAGCGCAGGCAGTCGACCTCGACGCCCTGCGCGCGCATCACCGCCATCGACTTGTCCATCAGGCCCTGGGTGTTGGAGACCTCGGGGCTGCGCTTGAGCGTGCAGTTGATGAACAGCGCCTTGAGGTCGGAGTAGTCGGTTTGGGGCATGTCGGTGGTCTCTCCCTTTCGTCAGCCGGTTGGCGCGAGCCTCCCACATCGCCCCTTACAGGTGTGTGAACTACCAGGTGTCGACGAAGCGGTGGGCGCCGGGCGGACGGGCGTCGCCCGCGGCGATCAGGGTCGATGCGATCAGGCTCCGGGTCTCGGCCGGATCGATCACGTCGTCGAGCTCGAACAGGGCGGCGGCGTTCAGTGCCTTCGCGTTCTCTTCGGCCTGCGCGGTGAGGTCGCGGACCCGCTGCTCGCGCTCGGCCGCGTCGGCGATCGCCTCGAGCTCCTTGCGCAGCGCCAGCCGCACCGCCCCCTCCAGCCCCATCGGCCCGAGGTGGGCGCTCGGCCAGGCGACCGTCAGCAGCGGCTCGTGCAGGCTGCCGCCGACCATCGCCTGGGCGCCGAGGCCGTAGCCGCGGCGCAGGATCACGGCGATCAGCGGCACCCGCAGGGCGGCGCCGGCGACCAGCAGCCGCGAGGCGTGGCGGACCAGCCCGGTCGCCTCGGCGTCGGGGCCGACCATGTAGCCGGGGGTATCGACGAGGGAGACG
>JBQCHW010000071.1:0-5891 GCA_051954315.1 Solirubrobacterales bacterium | reverse complement strand
CCGCTCCTACGACGTCATCACCTGCCTCTTCAGCGCGATCGGCCACGTCGAAACCGCCGAAGCGATGCGCCGGTCGATCGAGCGCATGGCCGCCCACCTGCGCTCGCCCGGCCTGCTCATCGTCGAGCCCTGGTTCACGCCGGAAAACTTCTGGGACGGCCACCTCGCCGCCAACTTCCAGATGGAGTCGGAGACCAAACTCGCCTGGATGTACCGCCAGTACCGCGAAGACCTGATGGCCGTCCTCGACATCCACTACCTGGTCGGCGGCGAGGGCCAACCCGAATACATCCGCGAACGCCAGGACCTCGGCCTCTTCACCCCGACCGAGATGAGCGAAGCCTTCGCCGCCGTCGGCCTGGAAGCGGACTACCGCGAAAGCGACGTGTGGAACCGCGGGCTCTACGTGGCAAGAACGTCCTGATGTGACCCGTTCCAGAGATCCGTCGAGATCTGTCTCGAAGAGCCCACCGACCCAAGATCGCATGAGCAAGGCGAGCAGGATTTTCTAACCTCGTTCCCGCGTGGCCTACGCTCCTCAGCGTGTCTGAATCAGATAACCCTCGGCCGCCGTGGAATGATCGGCAGAGCCAGCTCCTTTTACTCGGTGCAGGGGTGTTCGCCTGGATCATCGCCGTTGCCCTCGCAGCGACCGAAACGAGCCTCACCGTTGCCGTCGTGTTCGTTCCCGCCGGTTGGGCATTAATCGGCGCCGCCTCTTTCTACCGCCGGCTTCGCAAGTTCGGGCCGCGCGGCGTCGAGGTAGACCCGGCCGAGGCAATCCAGATCTACAGCCAGATCATCCCACCTGCCGCCGCCGACGCTTCCGCGCCCGGAGAGCGGGCGCGTCTTCTCGACGGGCTCAGCGCCTATCTAGAGCAGATGGCTGATCCCAAAGACATTCGCAATGCGGCCGAATCTGCCGCGGACCGCTACATGGCTGGCGTCGCGCTCGAAGTAGGTGCTAAGCGGTGGCTTCGAGAAGAGGGATTCGAGGTCGAAGTCCTCAGTGGGCCGCTCGACAAGGGAGTCGACTTGATCGGCCGGCGAGAAGACGTGATCTACGTCGCGATCGTCAAGTCGTCTCTCCGGGGCGCTGGTGGACCCACTCCAGAGCAGCTGCGTCCAGGCTTCCTGTTGGCTCGCGAAGCCGCCATCGAGGGCGGCGAGGAGGGACCCTTCTTCCGCTTTCTCGTCACCGACGTTGTGCCGCCGCCACATCTCAGGGACCGCTATCGGATTCACGGCGTCGGAATCGTCCACGTCGATCCCGATAGCGGCGCGATCAATCAGATCGTCAAAGCCAGGGATTCTCGCCAGTAGCCATGGCGCGAAAGTACCACTCACCTTGTCTTCGACCCGCAAGCGAGCTGTAACGCACAACACAACCGGTAGCGCGGCGGCCGCTTCTGCCGAAGCGGCCGTCAAGAATCCCGGGAGCTAGCGGCTAGGCAGCCGTCACGCGGATCGAGGTGATCTCGTACCAGCCAATCTGTACTGCGCCAGCGCTGGTTCCGATGGTAATGCTGTCGGCACCATGGGTAACGAGGACCCCGGTGTGCTCACCAATGCCCACGGTCGCCGATTGGGATTGGGTGCCCACCGTGTAGACGAATTGCCGTCCTGCCTTAGCAGCCTCAATGCTGGAAAGCGCCTCAACGATCTGTCGGGCGACCTCTGAGTGAATTGAATGCTCACGGATGGAATGGTATGCCAGCGTTAGGTTAAAGTTCGAAGTGCTCGGCGAAGGCAGCGTGAACGGGGGCGTAGAGCTCGTCGTCCAACTCCTTTCCTGAAGCAACAGAGTTGAGTACGTCGTAGCCAGAGGCGACACAGTCTTCGGCGAGCTGCTTCTCCACAGCTGCGGCGAGGTCGCGCCGGATCACATGGGATTTCCAGTCCTCGGCCTCCGGAAGTATTGGTCCGTGAGCGATCAAGCGGAATGAGCAGCGGTCGGGAGACACTTCTCGACCCTTGAGGTGGTTACGCAGCATGCTGCTGTTCTTCGCGAAGCCGAGGTGCTGACCCATACGGTTGAAGGGTGACTGCGCGTTCGGAGAGGAGCTGTCGCCGGTCCGCCCGACGTAAAGCATCACTGCACCTTCGGGATCTCTGACTTCCCAGACATAGATCCAGAAGCCTCGTGCCAAGAAACCGCCATCCAGCGACACGGTGTAGGTATTCGCTTCCGGTCCGAGGGAGCCTCTCTGTGGGTTCACAGTCGATCACCTCTTCCTGCATTCCGGCGAGCTTCCGGAAGTACGTCTCCTCGACAAGCCGACCTCAAAATTTTCATTTCGCGTTGAAAACAAATTTTTGAAGCAACCACAGAATGATTAGCGCCTGCACGGCGAGAGCAATTTCCATCTCGGGGCCTCCGTGAAATGTGGGGCGCGACGTTCGGTCGCCACCCGGGTCGGGGCTGCGCGTCCCTGGCGCGCTAGCTAATCCAACTTAAGGTACCGGCCAAACCATGTCAAGGAAACGCGACAGGATTAATTTCGAGAGCGGATGTCCTCATTGACGCGCTGCTCGAGCGCGCGGGGAGGGAGCTCCTCTTCCGCGCCGAGGAGCACTTGCACCTCGCCTGAGGCGGACTCCTCGCTGGGGGCGATCTCGAGCTTGGCGTAGGTCTGGGCGCGGACGCTGGCGAGGGTGGTGTCGGAGGCGTTCAGGGGGGCGAGTACTGAGACGGTGGGGGCTGCGTCGGCGTCGTCATTGGTGCGCCAGGTTTGCTGCCACTCGATTCGGCCGGCGGGGGCTCGGGTGCCGTCGGCGAGCACCACCCGGACCTCGACCGGGGTCGCGGGGTCTCGGCCGACGAGGCTGACTACGAAGCCGAAGCCGGCGTTGCCGATGTTGGTGCGCTCGGGGAAGGCCTGCTCTAGATCGGGGCGCGGCTGGTCGAGGGAGGTTCGGCCGAGGAGGTCGTTGCCGTGGACCGCCTCGATTGCCACTGCCTCGGAGGACTCGCCGATCGCCCAGCCGGCTATCTCCAGGGAGTGGGCGTCGCCGCTGCCGCCGGCGAGCGGCAGGTCGAGGTGGGAGCCGAAGAGGTGCTCGGACTCGGGCTGAGGCTCCACCTCGGTCACCTCCGCCCGCGCTCCCATCGGCAGCGGCGCGTCGGCGGCGAAGGAGACCTCTCGCAGGCTGCAGAGCTCGTCCTCCCACAGGGTCGTGCAGTGGCCCTCGAGCTGGCGGCCGAGCCGGCTCTCACGGTCGAGCCACTCCAGCATCGGGCCGACAATGAGCAGGCGCAGCTTCGGCTCTCCCTCTGGCTCGGGCACGCGGTCGCCATCGGCGAAGTGGGCGAGGCCGGGCTTCGCCTCGGATGCGGCTAGGCGGAACCGCTCCAACTGACGGGCGAGGCTGCCGCTGCGGTCGCGGTCGCCGATCGCCTGCAGTTCATCCGGCTCGATCGCCAGCGGCCAGACGGGCCGCCCGTTCAGCTCGGTCGGGGTTTCGGCACGGGGACCGAGAACCGCGACGACGCCGGAGAACGGCACCTCCAGCCGCTCGACGACGAGCTGGCAGCGGCGCTCGCGGACGGTGCTGGCGATCTGCGGCAGGTACCGCTCGTCGACCACCGCTTCCAGCGAGGAGAAGAAGCGCAGGTCCTCTTCCAGCTGGCCGGCGCGGGAGAGGCCGGTTGAGAGCCCGCCGCCGTGGCTGCGGTAGACGCCCATCGACTCCGGCAGGTAGCCGATCTCGCCGTGCATCGCGATCGAGAGCATCGCCCGCCAGTCGGCCCAGAGGCTCTCCCAGACCCAGTCCGGCAGCTCGCGGACCAGCTCGCCGCGGGCCATCATCGAGAGCGAGGGGACGTTGTTGCTGCGCAGGAGGTCGGCGAAGCCGATGCTCTCGCCGAGCTCGAGGACGTAGGGGCGTGGCGGGGCGTCGCCGTCCTCCTGGACGATCGCGGCGTTGTGGAAGCAGGCCGACCAGTCGGGATGGCTGCGCATCGCCTGCAGCTGCTTGTCGAGCTTGCGCTCGTCGGTCCAGTAGTCGTCGCCGTCGAGCCAGGCGACGAGCTCGCCGCGCAGCTCGCCGACGCTGCGGCGGAAGATCTCGCTGGAGCCGAGGTTGCGTTCGGGCAGCAGCAGGCGGACCCGGTCGGGATCGCGGTCGCGGTAGGCGGCCAGCAGCTCGCGGGTGCCGTCGGTCGAGCAGTCGTCGGCGATCACCAGCTCGAGCTCGAACGACCCCTGCTGCCCCAGCACCCCCTCGATCGCCTGCTCGATGTAGGGGGCGTGGTTGTAGGTCTGGATGTAGACGCTGATCTCGGGGGTCACAGGACCAGCTCCTCCATCAGGCGGTCGGCTTCGGCGGCCCAGTCGCGCCGGTGCTCGGCCGGCGGCTGCCAGTCGGCGGACCAGCCGAGCCACTGCAGCGCCAGGGACAGCTCGCAGAGGGAGACGGCTTCGTCGAGATCACCGGGGGAGATCGACTCAGCCACCTCGCCCGGCAGCGCCTCGTGGAAGGCCGCGTAGAGCGCCTGTCGCTCGTCGCCGGTCCAGCCGGTGGCCAGCGCCGCGAGGTCGAGGGCGAAGGGGCCGGTTCCCGCCATCTCCCAGTCGACCGGCTTTACCTGCCCCGACTCGGGGGTTCCCTCTCGGACGACGATCACGTTGGATGGATACAGCTCGCCGTGGACGAAAGCGCGGGGGAGGGCGTCGAGGCGGTCGAGGAGCCGCCCGGCTGAGGCGCGCAGCCGTGCCGCCAGGCGGGTGCGATCCGAGCTTTCGCAGTTCGCGGCGGCAGCGGTCAGCCAGTGCTGATGCCAGCCGCGGTCGCGGTGGAGGAGGAGACGATCGACAGCGGGGTCCAGGGCTGCCGCCACACCGCCGAGCTGTGCCGCCCATGCCGCCGCCGCCCGCCACGCTGTCGGGCCGCCCACGTCGGCCAGCACTTCGCCCGGCACCCGCTCGAGGAAGAGCCAGGCGCGTCCGCTCTCGGCGTCCTCGGCGGCGCCGTAGAAGCGCGGGGCCGGGATCGCGGAGCCGCGCAGGAGGGAGCGGTAGACGGCGATCTCGCGCCGGGGCTCGAGCGCGCGCGCCGGCTTGGTCGCCGCCGCGGCTGCCGAGAGCCCGGCGCCGACGTCCTTAACCAGCAGGTCGAGGCGCTCGCAGTCGCCTAGGACGGCCCGCAGCTCGTCGATCGCGAAGCTCGTCTCGTAGGCGAACGGCCGGCGCTCCAGCCGGACCACGCGCGGCGAGTCGTGGAGCGTCTCGGCAAGCGCCTGCTCCAGGCAGCCTCGCAGCTCCTCGTCGCCGGTCTCCCGCAGGGCGGCCGGCATCAGGCGCTCGCCCCCAGTTGCTCGAGCAGGCGGCCAAGCACCCGGTCGGAATCGAGCAGCTCCTCCGCGATCGCCCTGGCCGCGCGGGCGTGCTCCCGCGGCCGGGCCAGCACGTCCTCGACCGCGGCGGCCGCCTCCTCGACGGTGCCGAAAGCGAGCAGGCCGTCGCCGACCGGCAGCGCCCGGCCGAAGCCGGTGTCCTGGGCGACGACGGGCCGGCCGCAGGCGAGGTAGCAAGCGCTGCGATCGCTGAACCAGCCGCTGCGCGAGCGCACGTAGCCCTCCTTGGCGATCCCGATCTCGGCCGCCGAGGCGCGGACGAACTCGCGGTAGCGGTCTGGGGTGGCGACGGCCTCGGCGGGGTCGACGAGCTGCCATCCGTTCCGCGCCAGCGCCTCGAGGTCGTCCCGCTCGGACTCGTGGATCCCGAGGGCGAGGAGGAACTCGGCCCGCGTCCGCCGCGGCAGCTCGATCAGCTCCCGCAGCGAGTGGGCGCGCAGGCCGTAGCGCTCGCCGTCGAGCTCGATCGGCCCGTAGCTGCGCCAGTGGCCGATCGTGGTGAAGGGGAGGGTCGGCGGCTCCGGCGCCGGCTCCC
>JBQCHW010000070.1:0-41558 GCA_051954315.1 Solirubrobacterales bacterium | reverse complement strand
TTGGCCTTGCCGTAGACGGACTTCTTCGGGCAGGCATCGGCGGCGAACTGTTTGCGGGTGCAGATCGTGCCGATGTGTTCCTGGGCGAGGAACTCCGAATGCGGCAGGGCGACCGAGGCGAAGCCGATGTTGGCATCGCCCTTCCTTGCCTTCAGGACCGCGGTCAGCGCCGGGTAGGCGGCCCGCTTGGTCCCGCCTCGCAGCTTCAAGGAGAGCCTGGGCTTGAACTTCAGCGCCTTGCAGCCGTCGACCTGGAAGCGGGCCTGCGGGTGGGCGACGGTGCCCTGGGTGGAGGTGACGTCGGAGGTGACCGCCATTTCCCGGCAGTCGGTCGGGTTCAAGCTGAATTCGGGCCGGTCGACGACCGCGTGGAGGTGGCGGTAGGCGATGCCGACGCCTTCGAAGAACTGGGGCAGGGGGTCGGCCTTGACCACCGCCCTGCCGGTTTCCGGTTCGACGTCCAGGCCGCTTCTGACCGCGAGGGTGCCGAGGTCGAAGGGGCCGGCCTGGGCGGGGACCTCGGTGACGATCGAGAAGGGGGAGCCCTTGTAGGGGCCTGAGAGGTAGACCTGGGGCTGGGGCTTGCCGGCTTGCGGGATCGTCAGCGGGTCGGGGCCGGGGCCGGTGGTTGCCTGCAGGCTTCCGATCCGCGAGCCCGCAGGGCAGGTGCCGGCGTTGGCGTCGGCATCCGAGCAGAGGGGGACGCCCTTCAACTTCGCGAGCTCGCCGTCGGGGAGCTTCAGCTCGAAGCCCCTGAGCGCCTGGTTGCCGTCGGGGCGGGTGAGGTCGAAGACGAAGGGGCTGAACTTGCCGGCTACCGGGTTGGTGACGCCGGCGTGGAGGCTCGGGTCGAAGCCCTGGTTGCAGCCTTCGGTGATCTGCATCTGGCTCTGGCCGGTCGCGGCCGGGTCGTTGGAATGGGGGCTGAAGGAGAAGTCGGTGGTGTAGGTGCCGCAGCGGTCGGGGTTCTGCAGCGGTGCTCTGGGCCCACCCCAGACGTTCAGGTCGATCTCTTCGACCGGGACCTGGGGGAGGCCTGAGAAGACCGCGGTGAGGCGGCCGGTTTGCTTGTCGGGCTCGAGGGAGCCGGGGAGCTTTACGTGGAGGCCGAGGGCGTCGGCGGTGAGCCAGAGGCCGAGCTGGCGGCCCGGTTCGGGGCTTCGCTGGTAGATCGTGCCTTCGATCGGGGTCGAGAGGGCGGGGGACTTGATGGTGGCGGTGCCGAGCTTTGAGTTGTCGGGGCAAGCGGTGTCGACTTCTTCGTGGTAGCCGACTTCCTGCTCAGAGCAGGTGCCGATCCAGTTGGCGGCACCTGCCGCTACCTGCATGCCCTCGGGGAGGGTGACCCTCGCTTCGCGCATGGTGGCGGTGGCGCGTTCGTCGGGGCCCAGGTGCTGGGGGAGCTTCAGGACCGTCTTCAGGCCGGTGGGGGCGCCTGCCTCGTGGCTGGTGGGGTCGGCGCTGAAGGTGGGGGCGAAGGGGAGGCCGGTGCAGTCGGTTATGGGGGCTAGGGGGGCGGAGGCGGTGAAGGTCTGGCCGGGGAGCTGGTAGGCCGTTGCTTCCAAGCTCACTTCACCTGACTGGCAGGCCGAGGGGGTGGTCATGAAGGCCTTTTGATCAGCGTCGGGGATCCCGCTCGCGTGACCGCCAGGAGGGGGCGTGCATTCGGGGTTACCAGTGCAGGCCGCCTCGTAGGGGCTGAGGCGCTGTTCGTTGTGGAGAGAGCTAGCCGGATCACCCCAAAGGGTGGTTTTTGAGCGAATCACCGCTCCAAGTCCAGGCGCATTATGCACAGTGGCGGTGACTCCGTAATCCTCCGCGGTCCGAACCTTGACGTCGATGAAGACGGGGAAGAGGTCGGCGATGAATCCAAGCCGGGCGACTTCCTGACCTGGATGAGGCGGGGTCAGGTTGTAGACGGGCTCGGTCGCACTGGTGTAGAGAGGGTTTCCCACCCGTACGGTGGTGACTCCCACCTGAGCGTCGAGCGAGCAATTTCCGAAGGAGACGAAGTCGCCCATGCGGCAGCGGGGCACCGCCGCAGGATTTCCCAACAGGCCCGGAGGCAGGTTTAGGGAGAGGTTTTCCACGCTGGCGTTGGCTTCCTGGCGGCCTGCGCCATCTACAAAATGGTTGAGGACAAAGGTGGTAGTGAAATCCCCTGGAGTGCCAGCGTTCGAGTTAGTTAACCCGACCTCGAACGCTTCAATGCCGAATTCTTCGGATTCGACAGCCGAGGGCTGACTCGTCGTCTGCGCGCTACTCGAGACCTTCTCGGAGGTGGCCCCGAACGCGCTTCCCTGCGTCGGAGGCTCCTGATTCGGCGGGGACGGGGAAGCCACTGCAGCCGAGCTTCGGGCCCGAGCCTGCTTAGCGTCCTTGGAGCAGTGGCGATGCTTGCGACAATGGCGACGATGCTTCAAGCAGTTGCGGCGCGTCGCCTTCTTCGTCCCGCGGCCACAGCGACGCTTCCGCGGCTTGATGTTGCCGCCGCCGGAAGGGCGTTCGGACTGCGTCGAACTGGGGGAGGAGGTCGCGCCGGATCCGACAGGCCTACACCCATCCTCGGAGCACTGAGCCTTAACGGGGGGCACCGGGAAGCCACCGTCGACCCTGGCGTCGTAGATTGCCTGGGTGCCCGCCTCGCCGGCACCCGGGACCAGCGCCTCCTTCGCCGTGAAAAAGACGTCATTTCCACTCGGAGTGACCGACAGAAGGAGGTTCCCCTTAGGGGTGAAGGGAGAAAGCCACCCTTCAGGAAGGGGATAATCTGACTGCTTTCCCGAGGAGATCAGATCTAGTGCCGATGAGGACCCGACCTGTTCCCACTCATAAATGTCGTTACCCGCATTGGTATCTCCCGCGACTAGGGCTTCAGGAGATTCGAAGAACACCTTGGTGCCGTCGCTACTAACATTGTTGAGAACGAATGGAGGGCCTACTCGCTCCAAATCTTGGAAGTGGGCATCGCCGGAAGCGTCGCCATGGGGATTGCAGGACACACACCTAAGGTGCGGGCTTTCTGCTTCGTCATACCGGTAAATCTCGGTATGACCATTGTTATCGTATGAGGTCAGCTGTCCCCTAGACTCGAAAACGAGCACAACGCCATTTGGGGTGGTGCGTGACGACTCGGCACCGGGTCCTGCTTCAGCACCAGATGGAGCCTCGAACACCCGGTGAGTCCAAGCCGTCAATGAGGGAATATTGGCTAGATCTCCGGAGGTGCGAGATAAGTCGCTAGGCACCACCGTGGATATAAAGTTGAGGCCATTGCTGGTCCAGACGTACATGTTTGGTTGTCCGGCAGTGCCTTCACCGCCAGCCAACTGCTGCTCAGAGATGAAGTAGACGTGCGAACCGTCATCCGAAATGTTGACGACTTCTGCTTCGCCGCTCGGGTTTATCTCAGTATCGGCGGGAACCTGGGTATCAAGGCGATGGATGATGCCGCCGGCAACGTAGAAGAGAAATCTCCCATTCGCGGATATGCCAGCAAATTTGGGGCTCCCAGCTGCCACTTCAAGCGTTTTCGACCTGTTGAGGCGCACATACAAGACTCCTTCGATCATGAAGGCCACTGATCTGCCGTCTTTTGAGGCACCCTTGTAGAAAGCCTCTTCATTTGCAGCTGGAGGTTCGTCGGTGGGCAGCAAAGAAATGACGTGGGTTTCCCCATCGGCATCGCGGTCGTACACGGCGCCGGTCCCGGTCGGAGGAGCATTGGGCTGGAGTTGTAGCACCGGACAGCCACTGCACCATTCGCTCTGCCCTACTTTGTCGCCAGTAGAGAAAAGCACGTGGCCACCGCCGTCGCTTATGTACCTTCCCTGCGCAGCTGGTTCAGCTCCTAGCTGTCCTATGCCCGTCAACTCATAGGAACCCTGGGAATCTCGCAGATAACTTGCATTCCCTTCGTCCTGGAAGGAGTAGGTATGGTCGGCGGAGGCTCCGCCTGGAAACGGCCAGACCAAGTTCACCGAAGGACGGCTGAGGTGGTCGATCGTGTTCCATCCGCTCAACTGGCGTTCCGCCCGGTAGACGTCGAATGCCCCACTCCCGCCTGCGGGAGATGCCAAGGCTCCGGCGAACGTCTCGTAGATAAAGCTGTCCTTAACCGGAGATGCAAGTTCGGTAGGGAACAGATCGTATGGGCGACCAAACGTAAATTGTGAGATTGCCTCCAGCATCCGCCCATCGCTGTTAGGGGGACTGACCAGCTCGTAGGCTCGGCAGCCGGGTAGGGTGGCTGAGGGTCCCACCCGAAGGGCTTCGTTTGGGCAACCAGCTGCGGCCGCCGGGGACGGGGGGAGTGGAGGAGCAAGGCTTGCTGCAAACAGAAGCGCGCTAGTTGCCAAGAGCTTTTTTATGGTCACTCCTATACCCCTTCTTCTGATGAAGTTCCCTGCCGGAGTAGTTGCTAGCCCTCTCCAGTTCAGCCGAAACGTAGGAGGCTCTGGTCATCGGTGTCAAGGTACGCCAGGAGTGCGCCGAGTGACTTGTGTCACCCGGCGGCTCCGGACTCCTCAAAATAAAGGTTGGGCAGCCCACACCGGCGGCCCAACCAATAGCGTCGAGAGTGCTCCTACGAGATATACAGAGGTGACGCGGTCGGCGTGGTGTCTGTCTCCAGTGTGAATTCCATGTCCAGCGTTCCGCTGCCGGGGCAAAGGAAGGATCCTTCCTCCTTCGTGAAATTGGTGTCGGTCGTGCCTGTTTCACCACTTCCAGAGAGGCTCAGGATTGCATCCTGCGGATTGGGGTTTGTATCTGTGGTGTATGTCCCCCTGATCGGTTCGCTCCGCGAGTACTTGCAGGTACCGATCGTTGTGCTTGTTAGGACAAATGTGATCGGCCGCGATGCGTTGGCGCAGGAGTTTCCACGAACTTGGAATTCATCTGCGTTCATCGTCGGGGTCGCGCGGAGGCACCAAGGCGTACCGTTGCCGAGGTTCGTGTCGACGGTGAGTCCTCCGATGACCGATGTGCACTCGCCGTTCGTGCCAGTTCCGCTGAAGGTGGTGCTTTCGATGCTGCCTTCCACTTCGCTGCCGTTGTTCTTGGTCAGCGTTCCTGTCATTGTCGCAGACGTGCATTCAACCAGCGGGTTGCCCGAGGGGTCTGTCAACTTCTGGATCCCGATGCTTGTCGCATCGATCTTCACGTTGGTAGCGAGCCGCGTGCTTGTCGGATGTGTGAGTTCGACTGCAGAGGCTGACGCCGGCAACACAAACGCCGCAAGCGCGAACAGAGCCATACAGGCCGTGATGAGCTTCTTGCTCATGAGATACTTCCTTTCCTTGATGCCCAGCTTGGCTGGGCGTTGATCGAGCTCTCGGGGCGCTTGCCTGCAAGACGCGCGTCTCGAGGGCTCTTTGCTTTCCGCCCGAATGGACGGGATGTTTCGATTGGAGCTTCTACCAGCGATTCGCGAGCGATCAAGGGTGTGTGAGCAGACCAGCGGACGTTTACCTCGTCGTCGGGCGATGCAGCGGATAGGACGGTTCTTGTCTTTCCCCTGCAAATGGGTGTATCACCTAGAGGGTCAGCGAGTGACAAAAGTCGCTCGTTAGCAGTTGGCACTCAGTGACAGGGCGAGCTACGCTGGATATCGTCGCGTACCCAGTCAGGGACGGCGGACTATTCGGGGAGAGGCGGCCAGCCCATCGAAGCGGAGTCGAAAAAGCTTTACGGCGAGGAGACCTCCGTCGCCGACATGTTGAAGCTGCTCGGAAACGGGGCTAATGGGCCGATCCTGATGGCCCTCGGCCCTCGGTCTCTGCGCACCAAGAAGCTGACCGAAAAGGTTCCGACTTATGCGCCGCGCACTGTCTACCGGCATGCGCGCAAGCTGGCGGAACTGGGGCTCGTCGACCGCGAAGAGGTCGCCGGCGTTCCCTCGACCGTGATCCACTGCCTCAGCCCGGCCGGGCGGGACCTCTACCACCTGATCGACTCCTACTCGAAAGCTTCGCTTCCTTGGGTCACCGGCCCCGGTAGCGGCGAAGGGTTGTGGACAGTCTGCGGCCTACTCGGCGAGATGTGGACATACGGGTGGATCGAGGAGCTCGGCCAGGGCGGGCGCTCCGCCACCGACCTCGCTGAGGCGACCGCGGAGATGACCTTCCACCAGGTCAGCCGCCGCACCCACCAGCTGCTCTCCTGGAGCCTCCTTTATGAGACCCCTGGCAAAGGGCATCGCAAGCGCTACCAGATGAGCGACCAGACCCGGCACGCGATGGCGCTGATGGCGGGGCTCGGCCGCTGGCGGCAGCAGCACGTCGAAGGCGAAGAGGAAGGGGGCCTGACGGTCGGCGAGATGACGACCGCGCTGCGAGCCTCCCTTCCCCTGCTGCAACTTCCCGAACACCAAGAGCGGAGCATCAAACTCGGGATCGTCGGCACAACCGGATTCGACGGTGAGCGCGGCTCGGACACCCTGACTGTGCACGTAAGCGCCGGCGGCACGGTCCGCTGCGTCAAGGCCAAACCGTCCGAAGACGCCTGGGCGATCGGCACCGTCGACACCTGGTTCGCGGCGCTCCTCGACGGCGACCGCGGGCGGATGCGGGTCGGCGGCGACCTCGACTTTGTCGACGACTGCTTGAAGCGGCTGCACGAGGTGCTCTGGGCCGCACCGGCCGATGTGGGGGCTCGCTAGGCTCAGTTCGAGCCGATGAGCGAGACCGCCGAGCGCATCCACGTCACCCGCTCCCGGGCCAAGCCGGGCGGCACCGCCGCAGAGGCCGAGGGCACCGTCCCCTTCCGCCGCGCCCGCAAGCCGCCGTGGCTGAAGGTGCCCGCGCCGGGAGGGCCGAACTACCGGCGGCTGAAGGAGAAGATCGGCTCCGACAACCTCCACACCGTCTGCGAGGAGGCCAACTGCCCGAACGTCGGCGAGTGCTGGGAGCGCGGCACTGCGACCTTCATGATCTTGGGCGACGTCTGCACCCGCCGCTGCGGCTTCTGCAACGTGCAGACCGGCAAGCCGAGCTGGAACGACCCGCTCGAGCCGCTGCGCGTCGCCAACCAGGTGAAGGCGATGGGGCTGCGCCACGCCGTCGTCACCTCGGTCGACCGCGACGACCTGCCCGACTACGGGGCGAGCGCCTTCGTCGGCGTCATCCGCTCGATCCGGATGCTGGCGCCCGAGTGCAAGGTCGAGATCCTCACCCCCGATTTCCGCGGCCAGGAGATGCCGCTGGCGAAGGTCGTCCACGAGCGGCCCGACGTCTTCAACCACAACGTCGAGACGGTGCCACGCCTCTACCCCGTCGCCCGCCGCGGCTCCCAGTTCCTCCGCTCCGCCCGCGTCCTGAAGATGGCGAAGGAGATGGGCGGCGCCGACGTCGTCACCAAGTCGGGGCTGATGGTCGGCCTCGGCGAGTCCTTCGAGGAGATGGTCGAGACCTTCGGCCTCCTGCGCGAGCACCACGTCCAAGTCCTCACCGTCGGCCAGTACCTGCGCCCCACCGAGAACCACCTGCCGGTCGTCCGCTACTGGCACCCCGACGAGTTCGCCGCCCTCGAGCAAGCCGCCTACGACCTCGGCTTCGAGTCCGTCGCCGCCGGCCCGCTGGTGCGGTCGAGCTACCACGCCGACCAGAACCTGCCGGAGTCGCATCGCGCCGAGCAGCTGATCGCTTAGTCGAAGCGGCCTACAATCCCCGGAGCGGGGCCATAGCTCAGCTGGAAGAGCGCCTGCTTTGCAAGCAGGAGGTCGCCGGTTCGAACCCGGCTGGCTCCACTTCTCTTCGCCTTGGCGAACCCCGGTGTTCTTGACCCTGGTCGTCCAATCCGGTTCTAATCGCGCTGCCCCGCACTGGGGCAGCTCTCGCGGATGCGCGTCTGCAGGCAAGCGTCTCTGAGAGATCGATCAACGCCTGGCGACTGCCAGGCATCAAGAAAGGAAGTCTCATGAATAGAAGGGTCTTGACGACCTCAATGGCCGTGGCTGCGTTCGCGATCCTCGCCTTGGCAGGGAGTGCCTCCGCGGCTCAACTCACAAGCCCGACAGGAACGCGGGTGGCCGTGGGTACGAAAGTGAAAGTGACAAACGTCGGCAACAGCAAGCTCAAGGACGCCAGCGGTAACACGCTGACCGAATGCACCAGCACAACGATGACAGCGGAAGTGATCAAGAACAACGGCACCGAAGTCGAAGCGAACATCACCACGGTGGCGTCCGGAGGCACCGGCGCGGTCTTCAACGGGTCGAACGAGTGCACAGGAAGCTTCGGCAACTTCACGCCCACATTCAACGTCGGGAACGGCGTGCCCTGGTGCCTCCAGTCTGTTAGTGGGTCAGATGAATTTACGATCCGCGGCAACAGTTGCGCCCAGGTGGCGCGCAGCATCACAGTTGTCGTCGACAGCACAACGGTTGGGAGCTGCAAGTACAACCGGACCGGTGCCTTCAAAGGCACCTTCAGCACAGATACCGCGGGGAGCGATGCCGTATTGACGATGCCTGCAGGCGTCAATACCGAACTCATCAAGGAGGAAGGCGGGGTCCTCTGTCCTTCGGCCGCCAGGCTCGAAGCGTCCTACACACTGGAGGTAGACGAAGCGGGCGTCACGCCGATGTACATCTCGTAGCTGAGGCTACGTAGCCGAGGAACTGGGGCCGCTCCTGAGGGGGCGGCCCTTCTCAGTCGAGGTCGAAGTCCTTCGGGGGCTTCTGCTCGAACCAGAGCTCGTCGTCCTCGGGGGCGTCCTCGAGGAAGTCAGGAGTGTCCTCGAGGACGTCCTCGTGGCCGGTGTCCGGGTCGTAGTCCGGGCGGGCTGCGTCGTCCTCCTCGTCCTCGTCCTCCTGGACGGGGGCCGAGGGGTCGGCGACCGGCGCGGGGATCTCGTGGACGTCGGTGCGGGGCGCCACCTCGTGCTCGTCGGTGAGCGGCGGGGCCTCCAGGGCCTGATCGAGCTCGTCGGAGAGGCGCTGCTCGCTCCAGAACTCCTCGTCCTCTTCGTCCTCGTCGTCGGCGAGGGGCTCGGTGCGGGAGGCCTGGATCTCAGCCGCGGGCTCGGCGGGGGCGTCTTCGGTCCCCATCTCGGCCTCGATGTCGAAGAGTTCGGTCGGCTGTTCGGCGATCGCGTGGCGCTCCTGGGTCTCCTCGCCTGGCGCGGCCTCGGCGGCGGGCTCCGGGGCGAGGTCCTCGGCTGGCTCGACGACGATCTCGTGCTCCATCGCCGGCGATTCCTCGGCGAGGGGCAGGTCCTCCTCCGCCGGCGGCGCCGCCTGGCCCGCGTCCTCGGCCGGGGCGAGCGGTGCGGCCTCGGCCTCCGGCTCGATCGCATCCGTCGCCTCCACCCGCGGCTGCTCGCGCTCCTCGACGCGCTCTGGCGGGGGCGGCTCCTGCAGGTCGGCGATGTTGATCCGCCGCCCGCCGCTCGACTCCGCCGGCCCCGCCTCCCCCGGCACATCTGGGGTCGCCATGAACTCCGTCGGCGCCTCGGCGAAGGGATCGGGCTCCTCCGGCCGCCCGGGCGGCCCAAAGGCCTCGTCCTCGAGCCGTTTCAGCTCGGCCTCATCCGCGCCATGGGCGCGCTTCAGTTCCAGGTGCTCTCGAATGGCGTCGTCGAGGATGCTCATGCTGTCCCTCAGGAGGCTCCCAAAGACTATGGGGTTATCCTGTCGCTTGCGCGGCAATGGGAGCAACTTCCCATCCGCCAAGCCCCGGGGCTATAGCTCAGCTGGCAGAGCGCCTGGATCGCACCCAGGAGGTCGGCGGTTCGAATCCGCCTAGCTCCATCGAAGGAAGTCCCTGCACGTGGGCGTCCGCTCACTGGAGATCATTCCAACCGCAGCTGAATCGGCGCCCCATTTCGGGCACTAGTGCCCGAAATGGCAGGGATACGATGGGAGCGGAGCTAGTGAACGGCCGAATAGCCGACTGTAGCCTCAAGTTGAGAAGCTACGAGTCCGAGCGATCACGAAACGTGCCTCGGCGGCGTGGCTCACCGTGGTCGCCAGTCATGCCCTTCAAGCGCCGGCGTAACTCATCAAGCGATCCGGGGACTCGAATCGTCCCATCGGTCCGCGTCACGTGCAGCATTCCCTTGCTGGCTTGGGCCATCTGCTCGGCGGCGTCGAGAATGTCGTCTCGCTCGATACCGGCAAAATCCGACTTCATCGCTATCTGGGCGGCAAGCATGTCGACGGTTCGTGGGCTATTCGGCATGTGGCCTTTGAGAGCCTCCAAGCTGTCGAGGATTGCCATGTAGAGCGAGCGACGCGACCAACCCGGGTCATTGAGCAGCAGGTCGACGGCCTCTTTGACCTCACCCGGCTTGAACTTCGTGAGAACGATCTTTTGTATCTCCTCGGCAGTGATATGACGGACCTCGGCAGCCTCAACGACCGCCGAGAGGCTGTCAATCGTCCAGCACGAGACGCTCTGGGTCGTAGCGCGTTTGCCGACCTGACCTTCCTCTGGCTCATTTTGCCCCGGATAGGCTGGAGCAACAAGGAGGCAGCCCTCCGCCCCCTCATCCCTTTTGTCCTCGTAATGCTGGCGAAGACCGCCGAAGTCGAGATTTCCCAGCGAGGGAACATCCTTGGATGACTTCGCCTCTAGCGTGAACGTCTTTTGCTCCGGGCCATATACCTCGTACCACGCCTCTCCATCGGGAGTCCCGGAGCCCGAAACGTGCTTGGCTACGAAGCCAAGAGACCGCAACGCGCCGACAACAGCAATCTCGAGCTCGTTTGCTGAGTCGCGGGCGCTTCGGATTGACGCTGCGATTGCTTTGAGCGAATAAAGCTCATCCCGCGCCAGACTCCGAAGCAATTGGTCGCGTCGGGTGAGGACAAACTCGACCACACGCGGATCAATGGCCGCCTCGCGAAGATAAACCTCAAGCATCGCCTCGGCAGTGATCACGACCTCCAATAGTCGTCGCGCCTCTGGATCGTCCTGATTTGCGATGACGAGATCGTGGTCCTCGTTGACCCAGAAAATCCCCTGATCTGCATCGAATCGCGCAATCGCCTGCTGATTGCCAGAACCCGTGTACTTGTAGGTGTACCGGCGTCGCTCCGGGCTCTCCTCATAGAGGCTCTCGATGAGGCGCTGCAGTGCCTCATCGTCCTCCCCGGGGTCAAGTAGGAGCCAGTCTTTGGCCTCAGAGCCGCCTGCTTCGTTAACCAAGACATCGGCCACTGGCCGCTCTACAAGCTGCGGATTGACATATATCCGCGACTCCTCGCGCTTCTGGTCCTCCTTGTCCTTCTCATCGAGATGTGCCTCGTGACGAGTGCGTGCCTCATTGAATAACTCCAACAGCAGAGACCTGAAGTGCTCCTTCTCAGTCGCCTGCACCACGTCGTCCCGAGGAGCGGTGATGAAGCTGTCTAGATCATCCGCATCGACCTCTGCCAGCAAGTTGTAAAAGGTCGTGAACGACACTGGCTTCGCGCCAAATAGAGGATCAGTCTCGTTGACTAGGCGACCGCGGACCCGAACAAAGAACCCATGGCTGCGTCCAAGGTCCTCGCTCTTACCACTGGCCGCATAGAGTGACCGCTCCGCCACCCGAATCCGACCGCGCACCCCGACGGGGAATGAGTCTGACACGAGACGGTCACCGTCTACAGTCCACTCAACTCCCGTCGCCTTCTTCAAGGATTTGAGCCGCTCAGGGTTGACCTCCGTGATCGTAAAATCAACCGGAAAATCACCGGTCAGCTTTGAACTAGCGACATTGGTCTTATTGAGATACAGATTGAAATCTGACGCTGCTGGCATTGCGGTGGACAGAACCCAACGGAGCCGCCCTTCCGTTACATCGGCGGCCTTCGGCTTCAAAGACTCAAGAACAACAAGCGTCCAGTGCTCCCACCCACTCTCACTCAGTATGTCCCCTCCGACATCGAGGCCCTCCAAGAGAGATGCCACCTGTGGCTCCTCCAGAAGTCGATCCGGCTCATCAAACCGCATCATTCGTAGGGTTACCGACTCAACATCGCCATCCCCATTCTCGGCCGTTCGGAACTGCTCGAAATCGATAGTGACGCCTCGGACTGGCTCGCCTTGCACCTTGGTCAAGTAGGTAACCCGACGGGCAATCGCGTAGCTCGCGAGCTTGCCAATTCCAAACTTCCCTATCTGAGTCCGGTTGGCACGTTGCTCCCATCCTGCATCCCTCTTACTTGAAAGTCCTACGTGCCAAAGATTCCGCAGGTCGTCCACCGTCATTCCGTGGCCGTTGTCCAGCACAGCGATGGCCGTGGTCGGCGCAATATCTGCAAGAACATCGGGAGTGGGAACGAAGACCCGACACTCAGACGCGTCGGCATCCCACGAGTTGACCACCAGCTCCTCGATCGCCTTTAGAGGCGATGAGTACAGCTGCTCAGAAAGCAGTTGTATTACCTCATAGGCGATCTCAACCGTGAGATTCTCCTGAAACTCGCCGTCTGCATCCAGGGCCGCTGCGAGCGTGCCCTCGGTTGAATCCCCGTTCTCCTCGGAGCCCTCACCCGTCACCTGGGGAGAATTCGCAGGCTTGAGGTCGTCTGTGGAATCGTCGGTCATCAGCGGTCCTCGCGAGTCGCATTATGCACGTCGGCTAAGCCTCCATCGCCGTTCGCTCAAAAATCAGCACGTGCTCTTGGTCGATACTGGCCCCATTGTGACGCTCATATGACATATACCGATTCTTCACCGGGTAATAGAGACGTTCTCCAAGTTTGAAATGCGGCTGGGCTAGTTCGGCCATCAACTGAGACGTGTTAATTGAACCTCCGTTCCAACTGCTGTGGCCGACGACAAGGATGCAGCACGCTCCCTCATCCATTCGCCGTGCAATGTTCTGAAAGGCTCGAGACATCCCAATTGAGTAGTGCTTAAAAGCGTTAGCTCGCTCTGGGGAGACCTTCCGCATCATCGCCTCGACACTCTGGGTCTTTGCTAACTCCAAACTCTCTCCCGCCACATAGCGGTGCCTTTCCGGCACCCGCGGGCGGCCGAGATAGTGCTCGAGCAGCCTAAGGCGGTCGGTTTGATCCTTAGTCATACCAAGCCAGAACATCTCGAGTTGGTGGCGACGGTAGTAGTCGACCGCGCCGTGATAGGGCGGAGAGGTAATTACAACATCAACTTGAGGTGCCAGATTCGTCCGCAGAGAGGCAATGTCGGCTCGATAGGCGCGAGCATTTGCGCTCGCGACCCGCGCATCTCGGTAGGTGCCCATCTCCTCAACGGCGCATCGCAGTCTTTTTCGGAAGATTTGAATTACATCAACCGATCTCCCTTTCCGCTCCTTTTCAAGCATGACTCTGGTCACCTCAACCCCTGAGACAGGTACAGGGTCAGCCCGCGACGCCCCTCGAACGGTAGCGGCGAAAATGAGGCGGAGGAAGTCGCGGTGCGTCTGAGGTGCGTCGATTTTGTCGATGGCCTCAAGCAGGCGGGCTAGGTCGACGATGGCATAGCGGTAGAACCAGTGATGGAGCTTGGGGATTTCCGGAACCCATGCACCGTCCAGCTCAGCCTCATACTCGTGCGGATTTAGGTCGGAGGTCTTGAAGCTCGCGAGTTCCTGAGGAGTTCGCTGTAGCTCGTCGAGGATCTCGGCCAGCCCTTCTGTCGTTTCTTCGATACTGCTTTGGCGCAGCGCATGAACCTTGACGTTGGTGACGAAGACGCTCAGCGGGTCGACGTCAATACCGATGGAGTTGCGCCCGAGGACCGAAGCCTCCACCAGCAGCGTGCCACTACCACAGAACGGATCGAGGATCGTCTCTCCTTCCTCCGTGTAGTCCTGAATCAGCTGTCTGACAACCGGCGGGTGAAACTTCGCCGGGAAACGGAAAAGGTGGTGCGTCAATCGACCCATGCTCTCGGGATCGAATTTGAAGCGCCGCTGGCGAGGAAGATCGGAGACCCGGATCATCGCCACTGGCTCGGGACTTGAGCCGGGTTGTCGGCCCGAACGCTTCTTCGCTTGTGGCATCCCGAGCTAGGTCCGGGAAAGGATCTGCTGAATGCCCGCCGCGGTAAGTCCAACTGCCTGAGCGACTTCACGGCGACTGAGCCCAAGTTCACTTGCCTTCTTGATCTCGCGGTCCCGCTCAAGCTTGGCGTGAAACAGGGTCGACTCCCCTGCGGCAACCGATTGACCGGCGACGGAAAGCCGCCTGATCATCTCAGCGCGCGCTGCTGCCTTGAGCCCAACTCCATTCGTCACGTTTACCGACTTTACAGCAGGTGGTGGAGTATGAGTTATCACTGCGCTTCGGCGAGTGAGCGGGTCGGCGGTCAGCCGGGTACCTCCAGGCCCCTATCTTTAGCTCCACTTGGCGAGTTCTATGCCGCACCGTAAGGATCACGAGTGGCGGAAGCTCAATCACGCGGAGGGGTCGGCCAGCAATGGCGGGCCGACTTGACGGCGTCTTGCCTTCGATAGGTCGTAGCCGCGCTCGGCTTCGGCGCCGAGAGCAACGGCGAGGTCAGGATGGATCCCCGCACCAGCTGTCGTATCGCCGCTTCCCATGCGCTCAGGCTAATTAAACCCGTGCGGGTGCAGGTGCTCTTCGGCCATCTTCTTCAGGCCCACGCGGTCGATCTTGCCGGTGGGGTTGAGGGGCATCTCGTCGAGGAAGAGGATCTCCTCGGGGGCCTTGTAGCCGATGCGGTCGCGGCAGTGGACTATGAGGTCGGCGGCGGCGGGGCGGGTGGCGCCGTCGCGGAGGGTGACGTAGGCGCGGACGTTCTCGCCGTGGACCTCGTCGTGGACGCCGACGGCGCCGGCGAGGGCGATCGCCGGGTGCTCGTTGAGGGCGCCCTCGACCTCGTAGGGGCTGATGTTGGAGCCGTCGTGGACGATCACCTGCTTCTTGCGGCCGAAGAACCAGAGGTAGCCGTCCTCGTCGGCGCGGGCGAGGTCACCGGAGTCGATCCAGTCTTCGCTCAAGACCTCGGCGGTCGCCTCCGGCGCTTCCCAGTATTCGGACATCCGCGCCCGGGTGCGGATGAAGATGCGGCCGACCGCGTCGGCGCCGACCGGCTCGCCGTCCTCGCCGCGCAGGGCGATGCTGAAGCCGTTGATCGGCCGCCCGATCGAGCCCTGCTTGACCACGCCCGAGGGCGGGTTCAGCGTCGCCAGCCCGACCTCGGTCATCCCGTAGCCCTCGACGATCGGGAAGCCGGCGACGGCGGCGAACTCGTGCAGGAGCTCGGTCGAGACCTTGTCCGAGCCGCAGCGGCAGATCCGCAGCGAGTCGAAGTCATGCGGCTGCAGGTCGTGGTCGCGGACCAGGGCCAGCAGCGCCGCCGGGATCATCGCCAGCACCGTCGGCTGGCGCTCGCGCAGCAACGGCAGCAGCTCGTGGCTGTCGAAGGTCCGCGCCACCACCACCTCGCCGCCGACCGAGAGCGTGCTGAGCGCCCAGAGGAAGGAGCCGATGTGAGACATCGAGGAGCCGGGCAGGAAGACGTCCTCGGGGCCGAGCTCGAACGCCGCGGCCGCGCTGGCGATCATCCAGCGCAGCGATTCGCGGGTGTGGGTGACGCCCTTGGCCGGCCCGGTGCTGCCGGAGGTGAAGAAGATCGCCGCCGGCTCGGCCGGGTCGGGCTGCGGCGCCGGCGGCAGCGGCTCGCTCTCCAGCAGGCGGTCGAAGTCGTGCGGCCAGTCGACGTCCCCGGCGCGCCCCGGGCCCTCCGGGTCGGCGTAGGAGACGAGGCCGAGCGGCAGCGCCCCCGCGAGCTCGCTCTCCCCCACGTCCTCGGTCCGCTCGACGTGCGCGAGCAGCGTCTTGGCGCCGCTGACCTGCAGCGCGTGGTCGATCTCGCGGTGGGTGTAGCGGTAGTTCAGCGGCGTCACCACCAGCCCGGCCTTGAAGCAGGCGAGGTAGTGGACGATCAGGGCGATCCGATTCGGCATCAGCGAGGCGACCCGGTCGCCCGCCTCCAGCCCCATCGCCCGATAGCCGCCGGCCAACCGCTCGCTCTCCTCCTCGAGCTCACGCCAGGTCATCGAGCGGGTCGCCGACACCAGCGCCAGCTCATCGGGCCCGGCGTCGAAGCCGACCCGCGGCAGGTCGCCCAGCGGCGCGGCGGGAGCTTCCAGCGGCAGGCCGTCGATCAGCACTACTTGGGGACCTTAACCGTCACCGTCTTCGTCTTCTTCACCGGCTTCGCGGTCCCCTGGCGGGTGACGATCGAGACCTTCAGCTTCAGGGTCTTGCCGGGCTTCAGGAGCTTCATCCCGGCGGCGGTGATCTTCAGTTTCAGCGGCTTTTTCTTGCCGGCGGGGACCTTGACGCCGCCCTTGGCGAAGAGGGGCTTCGAGGCCTTCGGCTTTTCCAGGCGGAAGGCCGTCTGCGGCGCCACCGCGGTCGGGTAGGCGTGCGCGTTGGCGGCGCAGATTTCAGCGACTTTGCCAGTCGGGTGGCCGCCCTGCGCATGGCAGTCGATGAAGGCGATGGTCATGAAGTGGTTGTGGATGACCGGCTGCTTGAACAGGGAGAGCTTCAGCTTCACCGGGGTCTGGGTCGCGGGCAGGTTGCCGCCGGCGGTGCCGCTCCCGCTGCCGCCTCCGGAGCCCGAACCGCCGCCTTCGCCGGGCACTAGCGGCGGTGCTATCTGACCCGCGCACTCCGGGCCCGGCTTCCACGAGGGCTGTTCGTTGTTCGTGGCCGAATCGGTGATCGGAACCGCCGGGGCGCTGCCGTCGGCGGGGGCGACGAGGATCTGCTCGTAGCCGGGGCCGCTGTCGGGCCGGGCATCGAAGGCGATCCGGGTGCCGTCGGGGGAGAAGACGGGGTTGTGGGGGACGAACCAGTGGGGCGGCATCGGAATCTGGACGCCGATGCCGGAACCGTCGGTCGGTGCGACCCAAACCTGGTCGAGGTTGGGTTCTTCGTCAGCGACGTAGGCGATGCGGGTCGAGTCGCAGGACCAGTCGATCCGCGTGCCGCTGTCGATCGGCTTTTCGAGTTCGTAGCGCCCGGAGCCGTCGACCTTGCTGATTTCCAGCCCGTAGGGGTAGGCGCCGTAGCGGAAGCCGGCCAGGTAGCGGCCGTCGGGGGACCAGTCGACGCCGGCAGCTGAGATCGGGGTCGGGGTCCCGGTCCCGTCGGCCGGGGCCATCAGGATCTGGCTTTCGCGGGCGAAGACGACGGTGTTGCCGTCCGGCGAGAAGTGCGGCGCGCCCTCGTTGGCCGGGCTCGAGCCGATCGCGACCGGCTGCGAGGCCCCATCGGCACGGGCGACGTAGGCCTCGCCCTGGAGCGGGTTGTCGCTGGCGAGGTTGTGGGAGCCGAAGGCGATCTTGGTCCCGTCCGCGGACCAGTCGAACTCGCTGTTCTCATCGCGGTCGGGGGTCTGGGAGATGTTGGTCGCCGACGGATCCGATTCGGCGGGATCGATCGAGTAGATCTCCCAGGTGTTGTCGCCGGGATAGAGCCCCATGTAAGCGATCGCGTTGCCGAGCGGGGACCACTTCGGGTACCACTCCGAGCCGGTGGCGGTGTTGGTGATGTCTTTGCCCTCGTCGGCCGGGTTGTCCGGGTCGATCAGGCAGATGTCGCTGCCGCACTGGTAGGCGAGCTGTTCGGCAGCTGCCGGGGCGGCGGGGGACAGAGCGGCCAAGGCGAGCAGGGCAAGGGACAACAGCGAAAGACGCGAACGCGACATATATCTCTCCAGACTGGTTGGCTCAGACGAGCGAGGGGCACAGCATCCCAGAGCCAGGCTGGCCGCACGGACTCGCCGGCTGGACCGGCTGGACTGTTCTGAAAAACTTCAGCGATGCCCGAGCGGGACGTGTTCCTCCAGAAGCGGATCTTCAACTGGTCGGAGAAGCTGCCCGCCTGGCAGCGCGGGCTGCTGCGGCTGCTCTGCGACGGCCCGCTCGACGAGGCGGGGCGGGGGCGGGTGCTGGCGGCGCTGCTCGGGGGCGGCGACGCTGAGCTGCCGCCGCTAGGGCTGGTCGACCTGCCGGCCGACGAGGGCGCTTACGGGACGGTGGAACTGCGGCAGATCCGCAACCTGCAGAACATCAACAGCCTCGCCGGCGACCAGGCGCTCTCCTTCGGCCCCGGCCTCAACGTCGTCTTCGGCGAGAACGGGGCGGGCAAGAGCGGCTACGGGCGGCTGGCGCGCCGGGTCTGCCGGGCCGCCGAACCGGGCGAGGTGCTTCACGACGTCTTCGATCCCGGCCGGGCGGAGGCGCCGCAGACGGCAGAGTTCGTGATCGCGATCGAAGGCGAGGAGCGGGTGGTGGAGGTCGACCTCGCCGAGGAGGCGCCGCGGATCCTCTCCGCGATCACCGCCTTCGACGCCAGCTGCGCCGACTTCTGCATCAGCAAGTCGAACACGATCGAACACACGCCGCGGCCGCTGCGGCTGCTGAAGGAACTGGTCGAGGCGCAGGGCGAGCTGGCGGAGGAGCTGGCCGAGCAGATCGACGGCTTGCGGGACGCGCTGCCCGAGCTGCCGGAGCTGGACGACCCGGAGGCGGCGGCGCTACTGGCGCGGGTCGAGGCGGGCGAAGCCACGCGGGCGGAGGTCGAGGCCTTCGGCGCGCTGGGCGAGGAGGAGCTGGCGGAGCTGCGGGAGCTGGAGAAGGCAGAGGCGGCGATCGCCTCCGACGGCAGCCGTGAGCTGGAGGCCGCGGCGCGGAAGCGCGCGGCGGCGGTCGAGCGGCTGGCCGCCGAGCTCGAGGACGCCTGGAAGCGGCTCGACGATGAGGCGCTGGAGGAGATCGGCGAGCTGCGCACGCGGCTGGCGCGCGCCTCGGCCGCCGTCGACCAGGTTGCCGCCGAGGCTTTCGCCGACCAGCCGCAGCCGGGGACCGGCGGCGAGGCCTGGCGGGAGATGTGGGAGGCGGCGCGGCGCTTCGTCGAAGCCGGCGACGGCGCCTTCCCGAACGAGGCCGGCGACGCCACCTGCCCCCTCTGCCAGCAGGACCTGGAAGAGCAGGGGCGGGAGCGGATGCGGCGCTTCGAGGCCTTCGTCTCGGGCAACCTGCGCGAGCAGGTGCGGCAGGTCGACGCGCTGCTGACCGAGCACCTGGAAGCGCTGCCGGACCTCGGCGAGCTGTCCCACCACGCGGAGGTCGCGGTGGCTGCTGCCGGCGAGCACCTGCAGGAGCCGGCCGACGCGGCGCTGGCGGCGCTGGCCGACCGGCTGGCGATCGTCACCGGCCGCAGCGAGCCCTCCCTCGACGGGGGCCTGGAGCTGAAGCCGCTGCGCGACTACGTCGCGGTTCAGGTCGCCGAAGCCGAAGGGTTCGCGGTCCTGCGCAACGAGCGCGAGCGCGCCCGGGTGCAGGAGCGCCTGCGGCAGCTGCGGGCGCGGCAGGCGGTCGGAGAGGCGCGCGCCGATGTCCTCGCCTATATAGAGAGCCTGGAGGCGATCGCCACCCGCGAAGCGGCGCGCCGGGAGCTCTCGACCGCCTCGATCTCCAACCGGATCCGCGAGCTCAGCCGCCTGGCGATCACCGACCGCCTGCGGGAAGCGGTCGAGCAGGAGATGAGCGAGCTCGACCCAATCGCCAGCCGCGTCGAGCTGAAGGCCTCGGCCAGCAAAGGCAAGCCGGCGGTCCAGTTCAAGCTGCGCGCCGAGGGGCGGGAGAAGGTCGGCAAGGTCTTGAGCACCGGCGAGCAGACCGCGCTCGCGACCGCCTTCTTCCTCGCCGAGCTGCGGGTCAGCAGCGAGCGCAGCGCGATCCTCCTCGACGACCCGGTCTCCTCCCTCGATCACCAGCGCCGCGAGCACGTCGCCGCCCGCCTGGTCGAGGAAGCCGCCCACCGCCAGGTCGTCGTCCTCACCCACGACCTCGTCTTCGTCTACTACCTGCAGGAGAAGGCCGAGGAGCTCGGGGTCGAGCTACATGGGCAGGCGCTCGAACGCCGCTACCACGATGTCGGCGTGGTCTCTGACGATCTGCCCTGGGAGGCGCGCTCGCCGATGGCGCGCGCCAAGGCCTTGAGGCACGAGCTGAAGAGTCAGCTGACGCCTCTATATAAGGGCAATGACCCGCGTTACGAGGCCGAAGCGCAGCGCTGGAAGCTGGAGCTGCGCAAGGCCTACGAGCGGATGATCGAGGTCTACGTCCTCGGCAATACGGTCGAGCGGCAGGTTCGCAACATCCGCGTCCACAACCTCCACATGGTCCGCTGGACCCCCGAGATCGCCCGCGAAATCGATGCCGCGGTCAAGGAGCTCTCCGGAGGCGCCCACCAAGAGCCGCTTGCGCAGCAGCGCGCAGCCGTTCGCCCGGAGAAGCTGGAAGCGCTGCTGGAAAAGTTCGCCGCCCTCTGCGCGAAGACGAAACCGGTGCAGGCGCGTCAGGGGGATGGGACGAAGAAGCCGGTCGCTGAGATCGGCGTCGCCTGACGTTCTCGCAAACTCGCCAGCTTTCCTCAATTGTTCTTGAGTTATCGGCAGCTGTCTGTTAGGACAACTGCGCTTCAAACACCCACTCAAGGAGAAATCACATGAAGCATCAAAAGATGTTCGGCCTGTTGGCCTTGGCCGCTGCTTCGCTGATGGCTTTTGCCAGCAGCGCCTCAGCCACCCCGACCCTCACATCGCCGGCGGGCACCGAGTACACAGGAGCTCTGGAAGCAACCATGACCCCCGGCACCTCTTCTGTGATGAAAGCCGGCATCGAAACCACATGCACCGGATCGACCGCTACTGGCACCGTAACCACCAACACCGAAGTACGCGCAGGGGGTGCCGGGTCCATCACTACAGAAAAATGCTCCAAGGACATGGTCACTCTCAAAGGAGGCGAATTGACGATTTTCCCCAGCGGCACAGTATTTGCCATCGGGAACGAAGTCACAGTCAATGACACAAGCCTCGGCATCAGCTGCGTTTATGGGGGCGGAGCATCCCCCGGAACCGACATAGGCACTCTGATCGGTGGCTCGCCGGCGAAAATCTCGATCAACACGACTAAACTGAAAAAGATCAGCGGCAGCTTCTTCTGCGCGTCAGAAGGCACCTGGACCTCCAACTACACCGTCACAAAACCGTCCTCGCTTTTCCTCGGTTAGGTGATTGGGACAAGCCGCCTTTTGGCGGCTTGTCCCTCCGGCCTGGTTATGCGGCGCTCTTGCGCTTCCGGTAGCGCTTGGTCTTCTGGCGGTTGCCGCAGACGTCCATCGAGCACCAGGTGCGGGAGCGGTTGCGGGTGGTGTCGTAGAAGGCCCACTGGCAGCCGTCGTCGGTGCAGGCCTTGAGGCGGGGCCAGACCTCGTGGCACTGGAGGTGCTCGAGGGCGAGGAGGAGGCTCGACTCGAAGCCGGAGAGGTCGGCGCGGGCGGGCTTCAGTTCTAGGCCTCCGCCGGGGTCGAAGCCGAGGCGGAAGCGGCTGCGCTCAGCGGCTTCGCGCAGTGGCTCCAGGTCGGCCTCGCCCACTTCGCCGCCGTTGTTGGTGTGCATCAGCGCCCGGATCGATTCCCTCAGGCCCTGTAGCCGCCCTACATCCTCTGCCTGCAGCTCCGGCAGGTGCTCGCCGGTGCGCTCGGCGATCCAGGCCCCTAGCTGGGCGGGATCGGTGATCGAATCCGTCTCCTCCTCGAGGTCGCGGGTGTTGACGAAGTCGACGAGAAGGTCGATCTCGGGCTTCATCTCGCTCTTGTGAGAATCGCTTGACACCGGCTATCTAGTTTAGCTAGTGTTGGTGAAACCGGCAAGTTGCTTTTGCCGGTGTCGCAAAGTTGTTGTGATGGTTTTCAAAGGAGGCAGATCATGCGGTTCCTAGCCAGCTTCACGCTCGCCAACGCAGCCGAGTCGCAGCGGCGCATGCGCGAAATCGCCGCCCGCGAGCGCCAGGTGCGGCAGCATCCGCGCCGCTAGCCGGGCCTAATTCGCCCATCGGGACTGATTCTGCGGGCGATGTCGAAAAACGCAGCGCGGCTCCGACAGACTTGTGAACGCGCCCTACGGAAGGGGCGCGACGAACAAGGAGGTCGACGATGATGTTCATGCTGCTGCAGGACTACGGTGGAGTTCCGGCTGACGTGCCGCCGATGACGAAGTGGACGCCGGAGGAGGTCGACGCCCACATCACCTACCAGAAGGACGTGAACGCCGAGCTGACTGAGCGTGGCGAGTTCGTCGATGCCCGCGGTCTGTCCGCGCCGGAGCTGGCCAAGTTCGTCGTCTGGGATGAGAGCGGCACGCCCGTCGTCACCGACGGTCCCTTCCCCGAGTCGAAGGAGCTGCTCGCCGGCTACCGGATCATCGACGTCGAGTCGGTCGAGCGGGCGATCGAGATCGCCGCCGAAGGCTCCGCCGCCCCCGGCCCCGGCGGCAAACCGATCAAGCAGCGGATCGAGGTCCGCGAGGTGATGAGCGCGCCGATCCAGCACTGAGTCGTGGTTCCTTTCGCACCTATGCCGGGCCAAAGGAACCACGCGATCGAGGGCCTGCTGCGCGAGGGTGCGCCGCGGGCCCTCGCTGCGGTGGCGCGGCGGTTCGGCGACTTCGCCGACGCCGAGGACGCGGTGCAGGAGGCGATGATCGACGCGGCGCGACAGTGGCCGGCGCAGGGACTGCCGGAGAACCCGACCGGTTGGCTCGTCCACGTCGCCTCGCGCCGGATGAGCGATCGGATCCGCAGCGAAGTGGCGCGGCGCGAGCGTGAGGACGCGGTGGCGGCGGAGCCGGTGCCGCCGGCAGCACCGGAGGAGGTGGGCGAGGAAGACGAGACCCTGCTGCTGATGTTCATGTGCTGCCACCCGGCGCTCTCCCCCGCCTCGGCGATCGCTCTCACCCTGCGGGCGGTCGCCGGCCTCACCACCGGGGAGATCGCCGCTGCCTTCCTCGTCCCGGAGCAGACGATGGCGCAGCGGATCAGCCGGGCGAAGAAGACGGTCAAGGAGTCGGGCGAGCCGTTCGCGATGCCGGCGGCGGAGGAGCGGGCCGCGCGGCTGCGCTCGGTGCTGCGGGCGATCTACCTGATCTTCAACGAGGGCTACGCGGTCAGCGCCGGCGCTGAGCTGGCGCGGGCCGACCTGGCCGCCGAAGCGATCCGGCTCGGCCGCATCGTCCACCTGGCGGCGCCCGCCGAGCCCGAGGCCGGCGGCCTGCTGGCGCTGATGCTGTTGACCGAGGCGCGGCGCCCCGCCCGCACCGACGCCGGTGGCGGGCTGATCCCGCTCGAGGAGCAGGACCGCTCGCTCTGGGACCGCGCCTTGATCGGTGAGGGCCGGGCGATCCTCGGCGAGGCGGTGGCGCAGGGCGCCGTCGGCGAGTACCAGCTGCAGGCGGCGATCGCCGCCGAGCACGCGAAGGCGAAGCGCCCGGAGGAGACCAATTGGGGCGAAATCCTCGCCCTCTACGGCCTGCTCGAGCAAGTGACCGGCAACCCGATGGTCGCCCTCAACCGGGCGATCGCGGCGGCGATGGTCGATGGGCCGGACGCGGGCCTGGCGCTTCTCGACGAGCTCGACGAGAAGCTCGCCGGTCACCACCGCCTGCACAGCACCCGCGCCCACCTGCTCGAGGACGCGGGCGAGCGCACCGCGGCGGCCGCCGAGTACGAGCGCGCCGCCGAGCTGACCAGGAGCATCCCCGAGCGCAACTACCTGACCAAGCGCGCCGCCCGGCTCAACCGCGACGGCTAGCGCCGGCGCTGCAGGTACTGCAGGGCGATCACCGTGGTGGCGTCGCGGATCTGGGGCAGCGCCTCGTCGAGCTGGGCGAGGTCGAGGCGGACGATCTCGATCTCCTCGTCCTCGTCCCGCTCCCCGCTCGCCGGCGAGAGGCCCGTCGCCTCGAAGATCGTCACCTTCTCGGTGAGGAAGCCCGGGCTGGGATAGATGACGTGCAGCACGCTCCACTCCTCCGCCCGCAGCTCCGCCTCCTCGGCCAGCTCCCGCTGCGCGCACTCGAGCTCGCTCTCCCCCTCGTGGTCGAGCGTCCCGGCCGGGATCTCCAGCAGCTCTTCCTCCTCCACCGCCTCCCGCGGCTGCGCCACCAGGTAGGCGAACTCGTCGTCGTGCGCCAGGACCGCCACCGACCCCGGATGCTCGACGATCTCCCGCTCCACCTCGCTGCCGTCGGCGTGCCGGTAGCGCTTGGCGACGAAGTCGACGTGCTTGCCCTCGTGCAGGGGCTTGGTCTCGAGCAGCTCCATGCCGCTACTCCATCAGACCGAACATTCGCTTGCTCCGCTCAGGCCGTCGCGTGCGGGACCGATAGGTACGGCTAGATATGGAGTCGGGCACGAGACGAGTCGCAGGGCAGCATGTTCGGGCCCAGGCAAAGGCACGGTCCTGGAAGCGCTTCCTGGGCGGCAGCTTCAAGCGCGACTACGGCAACTGGGCGCAGGGCGCGGAGGGGGAGGAAGTGGTTGGCGGCATCCTCGAAACCCTCGCCGCGGATGGCTGGCACGTCATCCACGACGTCTCCTTCGGCCGCGGCAACATCGACCACATCGTGGTCGGTCCGGGTGGCATCTACTCGATCGAGACCAAGAGCCGCGCCGGCAAGGTCTGGCTCGCGCACCTCGAGCCGAAGATGCTGAACCAGGCTTACGCGGAGAAGAAAACGCTGGAGACGATCACCGGGATGAAGGTGGAAGCGCTGCTCGTCTTCAGCCAGGCATACATCGTCGAGAAGGTGCCGGCGAAGCGGCGTGGGGTGATGATCATGCCGGCGCGCAGCCTGCGGTGGTACTTCTCGCGCCGGCGACCGGTGATGTCGCCCGAGCAAGCCGCCGAGCTCCACGCCCGACTTGCGTTCGCGGTCGGCCAGGCCGCGTCCTAGACGCCAGCCTCAACGCAACAGCTCGACCTCGACCTGCTCGCCGGCGGGGATCTCCTCGCGGTCGGCGGGTATCAGGGCGAGGGCGTCGGCGGCGAGCATCGAGGTAAGCACGTGGGAGCCCTGAGTCTCGCGGGTGAGGTGGGCGCACCAGCCGCCATCGGTGAGCTCGAGGCGGCAGCGGAGGTAGTGAGCCTTGCCGGGCTTCTTGCGGTAGGCGGCGGCGAGGGTGGCCCGGGTGCGGGCGGAGTTCAAGTCGAGACCGGCGAGGGCGCGAAGGGCCGGTTTGGCGAAGAGGTGGAAGGTGACCATCGCCGAGACCGGGTTGCCGGGCAGGCCGAAGACGAGGGTCGGACGACCGTCCTCGCGAGGGAGCACGCCGAACCAGGTCGGCCCCCCCGGTCGCAGCGCCACCCGCCAGAACCGCTCTTCGACCCCCAGGTCCGTGAGCGCCCCCTTGACGTGATCGTGCCGCCCGACCGACACCCCGCCGGCGACGATCAGAACGTCCGGAGCCCGAACTGCATCAACTTGACCATCTGCTGGGTGGTCAAGTTGATGCAGTTCGGGAGAGAGGGCGGCGGCGAAGGCTTGGCGGGTTGCGACGGGGTCGTCGGGGAGGTGGGCTACGTGGGCCACCTCGGCGCCGGCTTCTCGGACCAGGGCGGAGAGGGCGTAGGTGTTGGAGTCGTGGATCTGGCCCGGGCCCAGGGGCTGGCCGGGTGGGATCAGCTCGTCGCCGCTGCCGAGGATCGCCACGCGCGGGCGCTGGGCGCATTCGATTTCGGCGATGCCGGCGGCGGCCAGGACCGCTACCTCGGCGGCGTGCAGCTGCCTGCCGGCCGGGATCAGGACGTCGCCCGCCTGGACGTCCTCGCCGGCGCGGCGGATGTTCTCCCCCTCGCGCGCCGGGCGGGCCGGCAGCACGAGCCGGGCCTCCCCGTGCTGCTGCCCCTCGCCGTCCTCCTCGCTCGTGTCCTCGACCGGCAGCACCGCGTCGGCGCCCTCGGGGAGCATCGCGCCGGTCGAGATCCAGATCGCCTCGCCCTCCTCCACCGCTACCTCGGCCGGGTGGCCGGCGCGCGACTCGCCGACCAGGCGCAGGCGGGGTTGGTCTCCTTCGGTGTCGGCGGCGCGGAGGGCGTAGCCGTCCATTGCCGAGTTGTCGAAAGGCTGCAACGAAATCGGGCTCTTCACCTCGGTGGCGGTGACCCGGCCGAGGCAGTCCTCCAGGCCCACCGGCTCGGCGTCGAGCCGGATCACCTCGGCCAGCACCCGCTCGCGCGCCGCCTCCGGCGCCAACGGCTCCTCGCGCCTCGCCTCCGGCGCCCGCCGCTCGCTCACGCGCGGTGCGCGGTCGGCGCTCCGCGCAGGAGCGAGACGGCGTGGGGCAGCGCCGGGCGCAGGGCGCCGGCGGTCTCGGCGATCGCCTTCGGGTTGCCGGGGAAGTTGACAATCAAGGTGCTGCCGCGGATGCCGGCGACGGCGCGGGAGAGCATCCAGTGGTGGGTGTGCTCTGCCGAGGCGGCGCGCATCGCCTCGGCGATTCCCGGTGCCCGCCGCTCGATCACCGCCTCGGTTGCCTCCGGGGTGACGTCGGAGGCGGCGAAGCCGGTGCCGCCGGTGGTGAGGATCAGGTCACAAGATTCACTTGCGGCCAGCCGCTTCAGCACGGCTTCGATTTCGGATCGCACGTCTGGAATCAGCTCGCGCGCGACAACCTCTCCCTCCATTTCTTCCACGAAGGAGACCAGCGCGTCGCCGGACTCGTCGCTGCCGCCGCCCTCCGCCCGCGAGGAGCTGACGGTGACGACCGCCGCCCGCGGCGGCTCGCTACTCGGCGCGCCAGTCATGCTTGCCGCCCGTCTTCTCCAGCAGGCGCAGCCCATCGATGACGACACCGCGCTCGATGCCCTTGACCATGTCGTAGAGGGTCAGCGCCGCGACCGAGCAGGCGGTCAGCGCCTCCATCTCCACTCCGGTGCCGGCGACCGTCGCCGCTTCGGCCTCGATCCGCGCCTCGCCGCTCGCGCCGTCGACCTCCACCCTGACATCTACGTGGGAGAGCGGCAGCTGGTGGGCGAGCGGGATCAGCTCGTCGGTCCGCTTCGCCGCCTGGATCCCGGCCAGCCGCGCGGTCCCGATCACATCGCCCTTCGGCGCATCGCCGGCCAGCACCTTGCCGGCGGTCTCCGGCGACATCCGCACCGTCACCTCCGCTCGCGCCCTCCGCTCGGTCGCCGGCTTGCCGCCGACGTCGACCATCCGCGCGTTGCCGCTCGCGTCGAGGTGGGTCAGATCGCCGGCTCCGGCGGCCTCGGGGGGGCGGTCCATCGGCCTAGGATAAGGCGATGGTGCTGCAAGTACGGCTCTTCGCGGTCCTGCGCGAGCGGGCCGAGCGGGACAGCCTCGAGGTCGAGGTCGCGGAGGGGGCGACGGTCGCCGAGGCGCTGCGGGCGCTCGCCGCCGAGAGCGAGCCGCTGGGCGCGGCGCTGGAGGCGATGCCGGTGGTGATGGCGGTCAACCGTTCCTACGTCGGCGAGGACGCCACGCTCTCGGCCGGCGACGAGCTGGCGCTGATCCCGCCCGTCAGCGGCGGCGCCGGCGAGCGCGGCGAGGGAGCGTCGCGTCCACACGTCCGCGTCACCGCCGAACCGCTCTCCGCCGACCGCCTCAACGCTCTCGTCGCCACCAGCCACACCGGCGCGATCGTCACCTTCCAGGGCACCACCCGCGACGTCGAGCGGCTCGACTACGAGGCCTACGAGCCGATGGCCGAGGAGAAGATCGTCGCGATCCTCGCCGACATCCTCGCCCGCCATGAGATCGAGGGCGCCGCCGCCGAGCACCGCACCGGCGCCGTCCCACTCGGCGAGCCGAGCGTCATCGTCGTAGTCGCCGCCGCCCACCGCGGCCCCGCCTTCGCCGCCGCCCGCGAAGCGATCGACCGGATCAAGGCTGAGGCGCCGATCTGGAAGCGGGAGGTCGAGGGAGACCGAGCCGAGTGGATCGAGGGAACGCCGCCGCGATCAGTTTGAGGTCGGGAAGTGCATCGAGGCGTCCGAGGGCGCCTGCGTCGCCGGCCACCTGCTGGTGATCGCCTTCCCGCGGGTGTAGAAGCGGACGCCCTCGGGGCCGTGGATGTGGTGGTCCCCGAACAGCGAGTCCTTCCAGCCGCCGAACGAGTAGAAGGCCATCGGCACCGGGATCGGGACGTTGATGCCGATCATCCCGATCTCGGCCTCGCGCTGGAAGCGGCGGGCCTCGTAGCCGGAGCCGGTGAAGATCGCGGCGCCGTTGGCGTAGGAGTTGCGGTTGATCAGCTCGACCGCCTCGTCGAGCCCGCCGCCGCGGACGACCGAGAGGACCGGGCCGAAGATCTCGTCGCGGTAGACCGACATCTCCGGCTCGACTTGGTCGATCAGGGTCGGCCCGACCCAGAAGCCGCCGCCGTCCATCTCCAGCTCGCGCCCGTCGACGGTCAGCCGCGCCCCCGCCTCGGCGCCCTGGCCGATGTAGTCGACGATCCGCTCGCGCGCCTGCGGCGTCACCACCGGGCCCATTTCAGAGGTGGGCTCGAGGCCGGGGCCGACCTTGATCTCACGCGCCCGCCGCGCCACCTCATCGACCAGCTCGTCGCCGGCGTCGCCGATCGCGACCGCGACCGAGATCGCCATGCAGCGCTGGCCGGCCGACCCGAAGCCGGCGGCGGCCAGCTGGTCGGCGGCGTAGCCGAGGTCGGCGCCGGGCATCACCACCGCGTGGTTCTTCGCCCCGCCGAGCGCCTGCACCCGCTTGCGGTTTTCGGTCCCGCGGGCGTGCACGTACTGGGCGATCGGAGTCGAGCCGACGAAGGAGACGCCGGCGACGTCGGGATGGTCGAGCAGCGCGTCGACCGCGACCTTGTCGCCGTGGACGACGTTGAAGACCCCGGCCGGCAGCCCCGCCTCGGCGTAGAGCTCGGCGACGAGGTTCGAGGCGGACGGGTCGCGCTCCGAGGGCTTCAGCACGAACGTGTTGCCGCAGGCAATGGCGACGGGATGCATCCACATCGGCACCATCGCCGGGAAGTTGAACGGGGTGATCCCGGCGCAGACCCCGAGCGGCTGGCGGAAGGAGTAGGCGTCGACAGTGGTCGAGACCTGGTCGGAGAACTCGCCCTTCATCAGGTGCGGGATCCCGCAGGCGAACTCGACCACCTCGAGCCCGCGCAGCACCTCCCCCTTCGCGTCCTCGAGCACCTTGCCGTGCTCGGAGGAGACGATCCGCGCCAGCTGCTCGACGTTCTCATTCAGCAGCTCGCGGAAGGCGAACATGATCTTGGCGCGGCGGCTGAGCGAAGCTTGCGACCACTCCGCGAACGCCTCGCGCGCGGCGGCGACCGCGGCGTCGACGTCGCCCAGCTCGGCGAGCACGACCTCGGCCTGGACCTCCCCCGTGGCGGGGTCGTAGACGGGCGAGGTGCGTGAAGAAGCGCCGCTCGTCTCCTCGCCGCCGATCCGGTGACGGATGGTCCGCTTGGTAGCTACGGGCTCCACCCGTTCATTGTGGCGCTACTGGCGTCAATGGCCCTTCGCCGCGCAGTACAGAAATCGCGTTGCGGGCCGCCAGTTCGGCCATTGCCGTGCGGGTCTCGACCGTTGCCGAGCCGAGGTGCGGGGCGAGGACGACGTTCTCGAGCTCGAGCAGCGCCGGCTCGACTCGCGGCTCGTGCTCGTAGACGTCGAGACCCGCGGCGGCGATCTCCCCCTTTGCGAGCGCCCGCGCCAGCGCCGGTTCGTCGACCACCGGGCCGCGGGCGGCGTTGATCAGCACCGCGCTCGGCTTCATCGCCGCCAGCTCCGCCTCGCCGATCAGGTGACGCGTCTCCGGCGTCAGCGGGCAGTGCAGGCTGAGGATGTCGGCGCGAGCCAGCAGCTCGTCGAGCGACAGCCGCTCGGCCTCGAGCTCCGCGACTACCTCGTCCGGAGCGGGATGGCGCGAGTGGTAAGCAATCTCCATCCCGAAGGCGCGAGCCCGTTCCGCCACCCGCCGGCCGATCCCGCCGAGGCCGACGATTCCGAGCACCTTGCCCCGCACGCCGGCGCCGAGCATGAACGACATCCCCCAGGTCCACGGGCGGCCGGCGCGGATCAGCCGGTCTCCCTCGACGACCCGTCGCGTCACCGCCAGGATCAGCGCCATCGTCAGGTCGGCGGTCGCGTCGTCGAGCACCCCGGGCGTGTTGGTGACAATCACCCCGCGCCGCCCCGCCGCCTCGACGTCGACGTTGTCGTAGCCGACGGCGACGTTGGCGACGCAGCGCAGCTGCGGCCCGGCGGCCTCCAGCAGCTCCTCGTCCACCCGGTCGTGCAGCAGGGTCAGGATCGCGTCAGCGCCGCCGGCCAACTCGAGCAGGTCCTCGCGCGGGATCGCCTCGGTGCGGTCGTCCAGCCGCAACTCACCCGCCTCCCGCAGCGCCTCCAGCGCCGCCTCGGGCAGGCGGTTCGTCACCGCGATCGTCACCGGGGACTGGCCTGCGGGTGCAAACACGCCTCGACGCTATCGCGTCGCGCCCGCCAGGAAAAAGGAGCTCCCGAGACGTCCTGGATATGTGAGGGCACCTCGGGAGCCAGGAGAAATAATGAAGCTCCTCCTTTGTACCGGTCAGATTTCTGACGTCAAGAAACCGCGAGTACCCGGTTGGATAAGTGCCCTTTGGCACCCGGAAACTGTTGTCACCCGCGCTCCGGCTTCAGCACCACCAGGCAGAGGTCGTCGCGGATCGGACGGTCAGCCCAGGCGAGGATCGCCCGTTCCACCTCACCCACGATCACCCGCGCCCCCAGCCCGGTCAGCGGCGCCAGCACGCCCCGCAATCCCTCGAGGCCGAGCACCTGCTTGCCCCGCCGCACGTCGGTTGCGCCGTCGGTGTAGACGACCAGCCCGTCGCTGTGCTCCAGCGGCGACTCGATGTTCTCCAGCTCCAAACGCTCCTCCACCCCCAGCAGGAAGGTGCCGCCATCGATCGGCAGCTCCTCCAGCCCCGGCAGGCAGAGCGGCGGCGGGTGGCCGGCCCGCGCCCAGCAAACCTTGTCCTCTTCCGGGCGCATTCGCACGCAGAGGGCACTGACCAGCTCCTTCCCGCGGCCCGGCCGCTCGGCGAGGGCGGTGTTGGCGAGGGTCAGCAATTCCGCCGGGTCGCTGGTGTTGGCGGCGAGGGCGGCGAAGCGGGCGCGGATGAAGGTGGCGAGGCGGGCGGCGGCGGGACCGTGGCCGACGACGTCGCCGACCACCGCGACGGTCGAGCCGTCGGGGCCGTTGGTCAGCAGGTAGAAGTCGCCGGAGACCCCGAGCTCGGAGGGGACGAAGGCCGCGGCGGCGTCGAGATCCGCGAGGTCGGGAAGCTCGGCCGGCGCCAGCGCGGCGCGGATCGCCTCGAGTTCCTCGGCCGAGTGCTCGAGCGTCCGCAGCCGCTCGGCGATCCAGGAGACCGCCGCCGCGACGGCGAGGAAGAAGACGCCGCGGATGACGACCGCGAGGGCGAATTCCGGCATCGGGTGGATGAGATCGGCGATCGCGAACAGCAGCAGGCAGCCGACCGCCACAACCAGACCCGGCCGCGGTCCGAACCACCAGGCGGTGAGGCCGATCGGGACAGAGAAGAAGAAGGCGATGCCGGCGGTGTAGGAGCCGGTCGCGACCAGGACAGCGAAGACGGCGACAACCGCGGTGACGATTCCAGCGATGCGGGCGGTTCGCGAAGTTCCCCCTGGCAACTTGCGCTGAACATACATCAGCCACTCCAGCCCGGGTGCCTTGCGGCAGCCGGGCGACGCTTTGCGAACCAGGGTGTCTTTGACAAGGGCCGATATTTGCTCCAAAAGGTTTGAGTAAGAATCTCAGGGCGCCGGGCTTTGCCTCGGTCAGCCCTCCGAAAGGAGTTACCGATGAATTGGAAACTTGCTCTAACCTGCTCGGCCGTCTTGGTGGCGCTGGTCGTGCTTCCGGCGACCGCGTCGGCGGTGAACGACCCTCAACTCACAAACAGCGGAGGCGGACTGGTGGCGGTAGGCACAGGAGACCTCAAAGCGACACAGGTCGGTACGACAGGCATTCTCACCACAGAAGGCACCAAGCTGTTCGAATGCACCACTGGGACCGGGACCGGAACGGTGATCAAAAACTCGGGCGGCACCGTGGAAGGGGAACTCACGAGTGTGGTCATCGGAGGGACCGGCCCGAAAGCGGCGACGGAGCCGGCGAACGAGTGCACAAGCTCGGTGCTCGGCAACATCAGCGTCACACCCGTCCTCCCCGTCTGCCTGCGCTCCACGCCGACGATGAACAACGACGAAATGCAGATGCGAGGCGGCAAATGTTCCGCGGAACCGAAAAGCCTCGAATTCATCATCGTCAGCACAACCATCGGCGAATGCAAATACGGCCGGGCGACCCCGATGAAGGCGGACTTCACCACAACCCCGGAAGATGCCCGCGCGACCATCAGGAGTACGCCTGAAGGCAGCGGCCTCAGTAAGACCAGCGGAGGATTCCTGTGCCCGACCAGCGTGATGGTCGAAGGGACGAGAACATTGGAGGACGAAGCCGGAAACCCCCTCTTCGTCTCCTAGCCCCGTTGGGCGCAATGCCGGCAACCCACGGGCCGCCAGCGCTGGCGGCCCTTGGTAATCGTTCAGATTCGGAGTGAGCCGGGGCTCAACTCGAGGCAGGAGTACGGCGCTAGTACCACTTCCCGCGCGCGAAGCCGCCGAAGGCGATCAGCCCGATCAGGGCGATGATCAGCCCGATCCAGAAGCTCCAGACGATCATCAGCACGATCCCGATGATCACGAGGATGCCTCCCAACGAAATTCCGCCGACCCCGGATCCTCTGTCTGCTCTGGTGTTCATCTGCTCCTCCGATTTGCCGTTTGCATTGGACGACTGGCTCTTTCCAACAGTTACCCGGAGTTGTGCTTTCTAATGCGGGCTCACTCCGGCTCCGGCCGTTCCTCGCCCGGCCACTTGCCGGTGACTTTGGCGAAGGAGGTGCGGGTTCCGTGGTCGACGAGGCCTTTGACGAGGCGGAAAATCGCCCCCTCGACGACCAGCGCCGCGATCAGTTTCGGCCAGGCGAATTCGCGGTGCTCGGGCTTCGGCGGCTCCTCTTCGTCGATCAGGCCCCAGACCTGTTCGAAGATCTTCTTGCCGACCAGGCCGGCGATCAGCCCGAGGACGATGCTGATCGGGGTGAAGACGATCTTCATTTCTGGGCGCCCTCGTTGCCCGAGCCCGAGCCGGAGCCTTTGCTCGCCATCGCCGCGGCCGCAGCCGCGCCGGCGAGGCCGACCGCGGCGATCCGCTTCGGCCACGTGCCTTTCGGGTGGGTGCGCCCGGAGGCGAGCGCTCGCGCTCCCTCGCGCAGGCTGGCGGCGCCGCGCTGCAGGTTCTTGCGGGCGTAGTCGTTCTCGGCCAGGCCGACGACCAGCGGCACCGCCCGCGACGCCGTCTTCTTCATCCTCTTCGTACCTCGCATGCCTCGTCCCCTTCCTTTCACCACGCTCAGGTGGTCTTCTGGTCTTTCGGCTCGTCCCGCGGTTCCAGCTGGATCTCCTTCTCCGCCCGCGGCTGACCTTCCTTGATCTCCTCGCTGCGCTCGCGCTCGGCGTTCATCTGGTGGCCGAAGAGGATCGCCAGGTTGGTGATCCAGAACCAGAGCAGCAGGACGACGAGCCCGGCGAGGGTGCCGTAGGTCTTGTCGTACGAGGAGAAGTTGGAGACGTAGAAGGCGAAGAGGGCCGAGGCGATCGCCCAGACGACAATCGAGAGGATCGCGCCGGGGGTGACCCATTTGAACCCGCGCAGCTTCACGTTCGGGGTCGTGTAGTAGAGGACGTCGACCATGAGGATGAAGATCGCCGCCATCACCGGCCACTTGGCGATGTTCCAGACGTCGACCGCGGTGCTGCTGAGACCGATCGGGTTGGCGACGGCTTCGACCACCGGGCCGGTGAGGACGAGGCCGACGGCGAGCAGCGCCATCATGATGATCATCGCCAGGGTGACCGCGATCTGCAGCGGCCGCAGCTTCCAGAACGGGCGTCCCTCGGGGGTCTCGTAGATGATGTTGGAGGCGCGGGTGAAGGCGCCGACGTAGCCGGAGGCCGACCAGAGTGCGGCGGCGAGGCCGAAGACGAAGGCGAAGCCGGCGGCGCTCTGGTTTTCGGTGAGCGATTTGATCGGCCCTTCGAAGGTTTCCGCGCCCGATTCGGGGCCGATTTCGGTGATGATCTCGGTCAGCTTGGAAGTGGTGGTCTGGGGATCGCCGAAGATCCCGATCAGCGAGACCATCGCGATCAGGGCCGGGAACAGCGAAAGCAGCCCGTAGTAAGTGAGCGCCGCCGCCCAGTCTGAGAGGTTGTCCTCTTGGAACTCGGTCAGCGTCCGTTTCAGCGTCGCCCCGAGGCCGGTCTTCGACTCGGCGCCCTCGGGTGCGTAGTCGGCGCGGACAGGGTCGACGTTCTCGTGCCCGTTGCGCTCGCGCACCTGATCTCTGTCCCCAGCAGAATTTCTCTCCATGGGCCTCTTTTGCCCGTTGGAGCGAGGTTCCTAACTAGAGGTTCGGGAGTTCCTGCTCTTCATTCAGGAGCGGCGCGAAGAGATCGCCTTTCGCGGCGACGCGCTCGAGCACGTCGGCGTGGTCGAAGACCAGGGCGTCGGCCTCGCCTCCCTCGAGCGCCGCGGTGACCTCGTCCCACTCCAGCGGGGTCGAGACCGTCGGCCGATCTTTCGCCCGCAGCGAGTAGACGCAGACCGTCGTCTTGTGCTGGTCGTTCTGGCTCCAGTCGATCAACACCTTGCCCGGGCGCTTCGCCTTCGACATCTGCGAGACGACGCGGTCGGGAAAGCGCTTCTCCAGCGTCTCGGCGACCGCTTTCGCGAACGGCTTCGTGTCGTCGTAGGTCACCTCGCCGTTCAGCGGCACGTAGAGCTGCATCCCCTTCGAGCCGGAGGTCTTCGGGTAGCACTCGAGCCCGAGCTGCTCGAAGAGGCCGCGCAGCCAGACCGCAACCTGGCAGCAATCGATGATGTCGGCGGGGGCGCCGGGGTCGAGGTCGAAGACCATCGAGGTCGGGCGCTCGATCGCCGCGGCTTTGGCGAGGGAGGTGTGAAGCTCGATGTCAGCGAGGTTCGCCAGCCAGACCAGGGTCGCCACGTCTTCGACCACGCAGTAGTCGATCTCGCCCTTGTGGCGGTCGCTCCAGACGCTGGCCGTGGTCACCCAGTCAGGGCGGTGGCTGGGGCAGCGCTTCTCGTAGAAGTGTTTGCCCTCGACGCCGTTGGGATAGCGCTTCAGGGTCAGCGGCCGGCCGCGCAGGTGCGGCAGCAGGACCTCGCCGATCCGCGCGTACCAGTCGATCAGCTCGCCCTTGGTGAAGCCGGCCTTCGGGTAGAGGACCTTGTCGAGGTTGGAGAGCTCGAGCTCGTGCCCTTCGACCGTGACCGCGGCTTTGTTCCGCGGGCGTTTGACGGCGGTGGCAGTCACCGACTCGCCCTGTGGGTCGGTCGCCTGCTCCAGCACCACCTCGTCGGCCGCCTTGTCCTCCCGCATCCCTTTGTATGCGGCGTGGCGCAGCTGTTTCTCGCCGGTCATCTCGCGGAACTCAACCTCGGCGACGAGGCGCGGCTCGACGAACCGGGCGCCTTTCGGCGGTTTCGGGCCGGCGCCGAAAGGGCTCGTCTTGCGCTCCAGCGGCGCTAGACGGGCGGTGATCGCGGTCAGGTCGGCGGCCTTGAAGCCGGTCCCGACTTTCCCCGCATAACGGAGGACCGGCTTGCCGCCGTCCCCTTCGAAGTAACCGACCAGGAGGGCGCCGAGGTGTTCCTTGCGGCGGCCTTCGCCCGGGGTCCAGCCGCCGATCACCATCTCCTGGCGGCTGACGTTTTTGACCTTCAGCCAGGTGCCGTTGCGCTTGCCGGGGCAGTAGATCGAGTCGGCTCGCTTCAGCATCACACCCTCGAGTCCCTGCTCCTTGCTCGCCGCCAGCAGCTCCTCGGCGTGGCCGATCGCGTAGCTCGGCGTCTGCCAAGCGTCGCCTTTCAGCTCCAGCCCCTCCAGCAGCTCGCGCCGGCGCGTGTAGGGCTCCCCGGTCAGGTCCTGCCCGTCCAGATATAGGAGGTCGAAGATGACGTAGACGACCGGGTGGGTCTGCATCCGCCGCCGGATCACGTTCTCGTCGGTGTTGTGGATGCGTTGCTGCATCCGCTCGAAGCTCGGCCGGCCCTCCTCGTCGAAGGCGACGATCTCGCCGTCGAGCACGGCGTCGTGGGCGCCCAGGGCGCGGGATATCCGCCGCACCTCCGGGTACTGGGCGGTGACGTCGTTGAGGTTGCGGGTCTGCAGCTGAACCCGGCCCGGCTGGCAGTAGGCGATAGCCCGGATCCCGTCCCACTTCACCTCCACCGCCCACTTGCTGTCGTCGCGCGGCAGCTGCGAGAGCTTCGCCAGCATCGGCACCAAGTTCTCCGGAAACGGATCGCGCTCATGAGCAGGAGGATCGATCCGATGGATCATCCAGTCCTTCTCGGCCTTGCCGGCCCGAAACAGCGCATACCGCCCCCGCAGCCGCTCCCCGTGGAAGTCGACGACGACTTTCCCCTGGGTCCACTTCTCCAGCTCGTAGGTGCCCGAGTCCCAGACCACCATCGTCCCGGCCCCGTACTCCCCCTTCGGAATCTCCCCCTCCCAGCTCAAATACTCGAGCGGATGGTCCTCCGTATGCACTGCCTTGCGATTCTCATCCGGGCTCTCCGGAATCCCATTCGGAATAGCCCAAGAAGCAGCAACCCCCTCATGCTCGAGCCGCAGGTCCCAGTGCAGCCGCCGGGCGCTGTGTTCCTGAACGACGAACCGCGGCGCCCCCTTCTTTCCTCGCCGCTTCTTCGGCGCCGGCTCCGAGGTCTTCCCGAAGTCCCGCTTGCGCTCGTACTCCGAGAGGGCTTTCTCTGCTTTTCTGGGGGGCACCTCTGGGTTCTACCCACAGGATTCCCCTGCGCACACCCGTAGCTCGAAGCGCTCGGCTTGCCCACTGTGAAAGCAGGGGCCGCCGAATCAGCAGCCCCTGCCCGTGGATTTCGGCCGTCCAAGTAGTCGGAGTGCCTAATCGGCGGTTACTGCCCAACTTCCATAGGCCAGCGCAACTTCTCCTTCGATGGCCCATTCCCCTCGATAGCCCAGCGCCGCATCAGCGCCCAGGGACGAAGGTTCTTCGGTCGCGGTACCAAGCACCAAGCCCGCGTAGACGCAGAAGTAGCCGGGGTCAGCCTTCGGGTTGTCCACTTCTCCAGGGCAATGTTCGTTTTCGCCTTCTGAGGTGCCTGCGGGGACCCAAACGGGGTCCGGTCCCGGTTCAACCCGTAATGGGAAGCTGATCGTCATCAGCCCCAGGCCAAACGGGTTGTTGTTGACCTGGAACTGCCACAGACCCTTCAAGGTCTCGCCCGAGGGGAGCTTGGTATCCGTAGGCCCCGGCCGACCATTGCAAGCGAACGTGGTGCTCGATCCACTGAACTTGACCCCACCTTCGCTGCAGGGTCCTTCTTCACCCGTGAATTCTGACCCCACCGGGCTCACTCCGTTCGTCCCGTCCTTGCCGGCGGCGCCGGGCTCGCCCTTTGGCCCTTGAGAGCCTGCGGATCCAGCGGCGCCGGGAGCCCCAGCGTATTTCTTCGCGATCTTCGTAACCTGCTTCTTCTGCTTTGAGTTGAGGCCAGGTACGGCAGCAATGGCTACTCCTCCAAGCGCCACTATCAGCGCCAAGATCGCCACCACCAAACCGGCGGTGCCGAGCTTTTGGTGCATTTTCGAGATCATGCTTCCCCCTATTTGTGCGCTCGGCAAGACCGAACGGTTTGCGCCTTATGGCGTTTGACTACAATCTCCGGACTGGAGTTCAGTCGCTAGCTTGTTTGCCTTCTTGAACGGGTTGTCTGCCGGAGACAAAGCGGATTTAGGTTCGGCCTTCAATTCATCCAATGCCTTCGCGAATTCCTCGAGGTAGACCGCGAACTCTTCCTCTTCGCCGCTAGGACCGCCAAGCTCTTCGAGTTCGTCGAGCTCTCGTTCAAGTGGAGGTATCGCTGCTGGCAGCACCAGGTCTACTTCTTTCGCCCCAGGGTGATCGAAGACGTAGCTTGCGGCCTTTTTCGCCTGATCGATCGAGGCGTTGCTGCAGATCAGGTCCGCTTGCTTGATGAATTTGACCTTCGGCAGCGAAGCCGCCGCCGTTTCCTCACCATTTCCGCATCCGCCGATGCCAAGTGCGGCGAGCAGAGACAGCAGGGTCATCGATAGAAAGAGGTGTGTTCTGGTCTTACTCATGCGCAGTCCTTTGTCTATGTTTTCCGGACCCGCAGCCCGACCTCTGCAGCAAAGGCCGCAGCTTCGCCCTGCGCCCGTTCTGCGCCTTCATCGCCACCGTCGCCTTGTGCTTGCCACGGCAGATGTCAGTCGAGTTGGTGAGCAGCCCCTTATTGCCGCCCCGCATCTGCAGGACGAACTTGCTCACCGGGGCGTCAGGCACCGAGTCGAAGGTGGTGCGGATGCCGCCGTGCTTTGAGTCGATGCGGCCGACCAGGTCGATCTCCAGCTGACCGCCGAGTTTCGCCACTAGGTCCGGCAGCGGGTGATCTGAGCTCCTGAGGTAGACCGGGCCTGAGAGCGGTTTGCCTAGGAGCGGCGTGATCGCCTTGGCCTTGCCGTAGACGGACTTCTTCGGGCAGGCATCGGCGGCGAACTGCTTGCGGGTGCAGATCGTGCCGATGTGCTCCTGGGCCAGGAACTCCGAATGCGGCAGGCCGACCGAGGCGAAGGCGATGTTGGCGTCGCCCTTGCGGGCCTTCAGGACCGCGGTCAGCGCCGGGTAGTCGGCGCGCTTGGTCCCGCCGCGCAGCTTCAAGGAAAGCTTGGGCTTGAACTTCAAGGCCTTGCAGCCGTCGACCTGGAAGCGGGCGGCGGGATGGGCGACCGTGCCCTTGGGGGAGGTGACGTCGGAGGTGACCGCCATTTCGCGGCAGTCGGTCGGGTTGAGGCTGAATTCGGGCCGGTCTACCACCGCGCGGAGGTGGCGGTAGGCGATCCCCACCCCTTCGAAGAACTGGGGCAGGGGGTCTGCCTTGACCACGGCGCGGCCGCTCTCGGGTTCGACGTCGAGGCCGCTTCTTACCGCGAGGGTGCCGAGGTCGAAGGGGCCTGCTTGGGCGGGGACCTCGGTGAGGATCGAGAAGGGGGAGCCCTTGTAGGGGCCTGAGAGGTAGATCTGGGGTTGGGGCTTGCCGGGCTGGGGGATGCTGAGCGGGTCGGGGCCGGGGCCGGTGGTGGCCTGGAGGCTGCCGATCCGCGAGCCCTGCGGGCAGGTACCGGCGTCTGCGTCTGCGTCAGAGCAGAGCGGGACGCCCGCGAGCTTTGCGAGCTCGCCGTCGGGGAGCTTCAGCTCGAAACCGCGCAGGGCCTGGTTGCCGTCGGGGCGGGTGAGGTCGAAGACGAAGGGGCTGTACTTGCCGGCTACGGGGTTGGTGACGCCGGCGTGCAGGGTCGGGTCGAAGCCCTGGTTGCAGCCTTCGGTGATCGCCATGGTGCTCTGGCCGGTTGCGGCCGGATCGTCTGAATGGGAGGCAAAGGAGAAGTCGGTGGTGAAGGTGCCGCAGCGGTCGGGGTTCTGCAGCGGGGCCCTCTCCCCACCCCAGACGTTCAGGTCGATCTCTTCGACGGGGACCTGGGGGAGGTCTGAGAAAACCGCGGTGAGGCGGCCGGTGTTCTTGTCGGGCTCGAGGGAGCCGGGGAGCTTGACGTGGAGGCCGAGGGCGTCGGCGGTCAGCCAGAGGCCGAGCTGGCGGCCCGGTTCGGGGCTGCGCTGGTAGATCGTGCCCTCGATCGGGACCGAAAGGGCCGGGGAGATGATCGTGGCGGTGCCGAGCTTTGAGTTGTCCGGGCAGGCGGTGTCGACTTCCTGGTGGTAGCCGACCTGGGCCTCTGAGCAGGTGCCGATCCAGTTGGCGGCTCCTGCGGCTACCTGCATGCCCTCGGGGAGGGTGACCCTCGCTTCGCGCATGGTGGCGGTGGCGCGTTCTTCTTCGCCCAGGTGCTGGGGGAGCCTCAGGACCGTCTTCAGGCCGGTGGGGGCCCCTGCCTCGTGGCTGGTGGGGTCTGCTTCGAAGCTGGGGGCGAAGGGGAGGCCGGTGCAGTCGGTGATCGGGGCCAGGGGGGCCGAGGCGGTAAAGGTCTGGCCGGGGAGCTGGTAGCTCTTGACAGCGACGTCGACCGAGCCTTCTTGACAGACCGAAGGGTTCGACATGAAGGCCTTGAGCGGTGCTTCCAGGCCGCTTTTGCGTACTCCATTGGGGGTTTCGCAGGCGGTGTCGCAGGAGTTTGCTTCCTTCGGCGTCAGCCGCTGTTTGTCGTGGCTCGGATCGGCCGGGTTACCCCACAGCATCGTTTCCGCGCTCACCACTTCCTTCAGACCCGGAGGCCCGTAGGCGGTCGCCGTCACCCCGTAGTCGCCCGCCGTGCGCACCTTGACGTCGATGAAGATCGGGTAGGCAGCCGTGAAGCCGAGGCGCGCCACTTCCTCGTCGGGGTGGGGTGGTTCGAGGTTGTAGAGCGGCTCGGAGAGTTTGCCGCCGTCAGCCGGGTTTCCCGCGAGCCAGGCTACGCGGACCTTCGCGATCCCTACTTGAGAGGCGATCGGACAGTTGAAGGCGACCAGTTCCGCCGTCTTGCAGCGGGGGGTCGCAGTCGGGTTGCCGACCAGGCCGGGCGGCAGCGACACCGAAATCTCTTCGGTGCTGGCGCCTTTTTCGTCCGGTTCCCCGTTTTCCCGGAGGGAGTGATTGAGGACGATGGTGGAGTTGAAGTCCGGGTGCAGCCCCGCCGCCGAGGTCGAGAGCGCCGCTCCTACCTTTTCGATGCCATAGTCGAATGAGGACACGGGATCGACAACCGCCGTCGTCGAATCCCCGGCGACAGTCCCAGCTGAACCCTGCGGAGCTTCATCGCCTCGCAAGGCGCCTCCTGCAGTTACGGCCCCGACTACCTGGTTTCCGATGTCGGCGGCGCTGGCGGAAGCCAGGCGCGACGCACCCCTGGTATTGTGCCGGCCACAGCGACGGTGTTTCCTGTGCCTGGCGCGGCAGCGGTGGTGCTTGGTTTTTCGGGGCTTGACGTTGCCGGACCCCTGGAGCGACTGAGAGGGAGGGTCGAGGAAGGACGGGACGCTGGCCAGCCCCCCCTTGCAGCTGTCCTCCTGGCAGATCGCCGGCGCCGTCGGGACCGGAAAGCCGCCGCCGACTCGGGCATCGTAGATCTGGGCTGCTCCCCCCTCCGGAGCGCCGGGTACCAATGCATCCTGGGAGATGAAGACGACGTCTTTGCCGCTGGGCGTCACCGAGAGGAGAATGTTGGGAGTCGGAACGTAGTTGGCTTCGATCCCGGCGGCCAGCGGGTATGCGGTGGATTTGCCGGAGGAGATCAGGTCAACCTTGCCCTCACCACCTTCTTCCTCGCTCCACTGGTAGATGTCGTTGACGCCGTCGGTGTCGTCGTCGACCAGCGCCTCTTCGGTTTCGAAGAAGACACGACTGCCGTCCATGGTGAGGTTGTGGATGATCATCGAGTTGTTGACACGGACCAGGTCCTGGAGGCGCGCGTCTTTGGTCGCCGGCAGTGGCCCGCAGGAGACGCAGACGAGGCTGTTGTCGACATCGTCGTAGCGATAGATCGCGGTATGGCCCGCGTTGTCATCGGCGGTAAGTCGTGCCTTGGACTCGAAGACGAGGACCGACCCGTCC
>JBQCHW010000069.1:0-7211 GCA_051954315.1 Solirubrobacterales bacterium | reverse complement strand
GCCCGCCCCCCCCCGACAGGCGTGCGAACTTGCGCTCGAGCGTCTTCGCGATCGAATGCCCGAGGGAGGTCTTGCCGACGCCGGGCGGGCCGACGAAGCAGAGGATCGGCCCGGGCGACTCGGGGTTCAGTTTGCGGACCGCCAGGTACTCCAGGATTCGATCCTTGACCTTCTCGAGGTCGTAGTGATCGGCGTCGAGGACCTCGCGGGCGTGTCCGATGTCGAGGTTGTCGTCGGTCTCCTTCGACCACGGCAGCTCGACAAGCCACTCGAGGTAGGTGCGGATGACGCCGTGCTCGGCCGCGGCCGGCGGCAGTGTCTCCAGCCGCGAGTGCTAGCGGTCGGCCGCCTTGAGGGCGTGCTCGGGAAGTTCGGCCGCCTCGATTTTCTCCCGCAGTTCGTTCGCTTCGGCCTGCTGCTCGTCGCCCTCGCCGAGCTCGTCCTGGATCGCTTTCATCTGCTGGCGGAGGAAGAACTCGCGCTGGCCCTGCTCGATCTCCGACTGCACCTGGGTCTGGATCTGGGTGCCGAGCTGGACGACCTCGAGCTCGCGGGCGAGAATCCCGGAGAGGTGGCGCAGCCGTTTGGCGACGTCGACCTCTTCCAGCAGTTTCTGCTTCTCCTCGACGCCGATCCGCAGGGCGCCGGCGATCAGGTGGCCGAGCGTGCCCGGGTCGTCGATGTTGGCGATCGCCATCTGCAGCTCCTCGGGCAGGTAGGGGATAGGCTCGACGATTTCCGAGAAGGTGCGCTGGACGTTGCGGCTGAGCGCCTCCAACTCGGGACCCTCCTCGATCACGTCCGGCATCTCGCCGATCCGGGCGACCATGTAGGGGCGCTCGGCGATGAACGGGCCGAGCTTCACCCGCTGCATCCCCTGGACGAGGATGCGCAAGCTGCCATCGGGGATCTTGACCATGCGGGCGACGGCGCCGACGACGCCGACCTCGTAGAGGTCCTCGGGCCCGGGCTCCTCGTTCTCAGGGTCGCGGGAGGTGACCATCACCAGCATCCGGTTGGCGCCGAGGACGTCGTCGATCAGCTGGATCGAGCGCTCCTGGACGACCGCCAGCGGCGCCAGCGTTTCCGGGAAGGGGACGGTGTCGCGCAGCGGCAGCACCGGCAGTGCCTCGGGCAGTGGGGCGCCGGCGCGGAGCGCCTCCTCCACGTCGAGGGCGTCGACCACCTCGAGGACGGGGGCGCTCTCCATCAGGCGCGGTCGATCGGCACGCGTCGGGTGGTGGCCTCGGGGTCGCGCAGCGGCAGCTCGATCCGCAGGATGCCCTCTTCGTAGGTGGCGCTGGCGCTGTCGGGGTCGACCTCGACCTGCAGCTCGACGACCCGCCGGAACTGGCCGGAGGGAATCTCGATTTGCTGGTAGACGCGGCCCTCGGCCTCCTGCACGTGGCGCTCGCCGCTGACCGCCAGGTGGCGGCCGCTGACCTCGATCCCGACCTGGCTCAGCTCGACGCCGGCGAGATCGACCTTGACGATCGCCCGCTGCGGTTCACCGCAGTAGTAGACGTCGACGTTGGGGGTGAAGCCGCTGGAGCGGCGGGTGACGTAGCGGGTCCGGCTCCAGTTGACGAAGAGATCGCGTTGGGGCATTGCCCCAAACTATGCAGGACGAGAAGCCCAGCGTGGCGCCCGCATCAGGAGCACCGGCTGGCGTGGTGGGACGAGCCCCTCTGGTCGGTTGGGGCGGAAGGTGCCGCAGGTCTCGTTCAGCTCCAGCGCGCAGAGAAGATTTTTCCGGAAATAGCAGTCATCGCAGGTGGGGGCTTTGGGCTTGCGCGGCACGAGGCGCATGTTTGCACCGGCGGCGGGTACGCGCTGGGGCCGATTCCGCAAATCGCCACGACTTTGAAACAGCTTCGTCACAGCTTTTTCGCGCTTTGCGGGGGCACGGGGTACCAGCGCTAACATGCGTCCGGATGGAGGGTCATTCCCGTAGCGAGAAGCTCTCCGCTTCTCCCCCACTTTTCAAAAGCGAGTTCCTCAACTTCTTCTCCCGCGTCCACCCGGCGGTCCCGGCGATCGTCTTCGTGCCGGTGGTGGTGGCGATGGAGTGGCTGGGGGCCGATCGCGGCTACGCCTGGTGGCAGCTGGCGCTGCTTACCCTGGGCGGGGTCGGCGTCTGGACGCTGACCGAGTACTGGCTGCACCGGCTCGTCTTCCACTGGGAGCCCGACAACGCCTTCGGCCGCCGCATGCACTTCATCATCCACGGCGTCCACCACGATCACCCCAACGACAAGATGCGGCTGGTGATGCCGCCGTCGGTCTCGATCCCCCTCGCCGCCCTCTTCTTCCTCGCCTTCTGGGCGATCTTCGGCAACGCGGCCTTCCCCCTCTTCGCCGGCTTCATCCTCGGCTACCTCTTCTACGACTACACCCACTACTACGTCCACCACTTCGTCCCCAGGACGGACACCGGCAAACGCCTGCGCGAACACCACATGCGCCACCACTTCCAGGACCACAGCTACGGCTACGGCGTCTCCACGCCAATCTGGGACCACGTCTTCCGGACGTATCCCAAGAAGCGCAGCAAGTACCGCGCCTAGGCGTTCCTGTCACAACCCGCCATGCTTCCTCGTCTAGGGGGCATGGACACTTCACGCAGAGCAATCGTTATCGGTGGTGGGCCGGCTGGGTTGGTGGCGGCGATCCGGCTCGCCGAAGGCGGAGCCGCTACTACGTTGCTGGAGGCGGCGTCGCACTTCGGAGGGCGAGCGGCATCGGAGTGGCGGGACGGGTTCTTTCTCAACCAGGGTCCGCATGCTCTCTATGTCGGGGGGCCCGGCATGCGGGAGCTGAAGGCGATGGGAATCGAGCTCGAGTGGTGGAACCCGGTTTCGCCGAGTTCGGTCTTTGTGCGAGGAGGGAGGGCGAAGCGGTCTCCGGGCAGCGTCCTCGGCATGGCCCCGCTGCTGCGGCAGATGTACATGCGGTCGCCCTCGGACCTGGCCGAGGTCTCGACCGCCGAGTGGCTGCGCCAGACCCTGCCATCGGAGAAAGCCCGCGCTGCCGCGGCGGCGCTGGTGCGAGTGTCGACCTTCGTCGCCGACCACGAGCAGCTCAGCGCCGACGTCGCCGCGACGCAGTTGAAGATCGCTCTCGCCCCGGGAGTCCGGTACCTGGAAGGCGGATGGCAGTCGCTGGTCGATGCGCTGACCGCCAAGGCCGAGATTGCGGGCGCGTCCCTCCGCACCCGTGCAGGGGTTCGCGTTCTCCACCAGGAGGCGGGCGGCTGGACGGTTGCACTCGATGAGGAGACGCTGCACGCTGAGGTGCTCGTCGTGGCCACCGGCAGTCCCGAAGACTCGGCAAAGCTGCTGGGTGAGAAAGCGCCGGCCGCGCCGGGACCAGCGGCCGAGGTGAGCACGCTCGACCTCGGCCTCCGCCGGCTGCCGCGCCGCGGCCGCCGGTTCGCGCTCGGGGTCGATCAGCCGACTTATCTCTCTCGACATTCGCCGCCGGACCACCGGGACGGAGCCCTTCTCAGCCTCGCCAGCTACGCGCGCGAACCGCGCCATGCCCTGGAGGCGATGGCCGACACGGTGCAGCCGGGCTGGCGCGAGCAGCTGATTTTCGACCGCTTCCTGCCGCGGATGGTCCCGGTGTCGGCGATCGCGACGCCGGCGAGCGGCGGGCTCGCCGGACGCCCGCGGGTCGACCGCGGCGACGGCCTCTACCTCGCCGGCGACTGGATCGGCCCCGAAGGCTGGCTGGTCGACGCGGCGATCGCCAGCGGCAGTGCGGCCGCGGCGGCGGCCCTGCGCAGGCCGGTGCCGGCGCTGGCATGAGCGGCGACGCCTTTGCCGCCTGCCGGCCGCGCCTGCTCGGCATCGCCTACGGGCTGCTCGGCGAGCTGACCGAGGCCGAGGACGTCGTCCAGGACGCCTGGCTGCGCTGGGACGGCGCCGACGCCGATGCGATCCGCAACCCGCAAGCGTTCCTCGTCACCGTCACCACCCGGCTGGCGCTCGACCGGCTGCGCTCTGCCCGCGCCCGCCGCGAGGTCTACGTCGGGCCGTGGCTGCCGGAGCCGCTCCTCACCGACCCCGAGACTCCGGAGACCCAGGCGATCGAGGCGGAGCGGTTGAGCCTGGCGCTGCTCGGCGCGCTCGAGCGGCTGAACCCGGTCGAGCGAGCGGTACTCGTCCTTCGCGACGTCTTCGACCTCGAGTACGCGGAGATCGCCGACGTGCTCGAGAAGACGCCGGCCAACGTCAGGCAGATCGGCCGCCGCGCCCGTGAGCACGCCGGCGACCCGACCCGCCGTCGCCCGGTCAGCGAAGAGGAACGCGAGCGCCTCGCCACCGCCTTCCTCACCGCGTCCGTCTCCGGCGACGTCGAGCAGATCCGTTCCCTACTCGCCGCCGACGCGATCATGTACACCGACGGGGGCGGCGTGGTCACCGCGGCCCGCAAGCCGATCTACGGCGCCGACAAGATCGCCCGTTTCATGGTCGGCGTCCAGCGCAAGTCGCATTTCCCCGACGACCCCGTCTACACGCCGGTCTTGGTCAACGGCGACCCGGGCGTGCGTTTGGAGAGCGCCAGCGAAGGCTTCCTCAGCATCGTCGCGATCGAGGTCGCGGACGGGGCCGTACAGGGAGTGCGCTTCTTCAACAACCCGGAGCGCTTCCCGGTCCAGTTCCCTACCTCCACCTAGACACACATCTGAAATATTCGTTCGAATCTGCGAACCGGACTGTCACAGTGTGTATGTCTCTGGCAGACTCTCCTCCAGGGTAACCCTGCATATTGGATGGAAAGGAACTAGATGCCCCCCGCTAACGTGTTCGACGAGGCCCGCGAGGCGCTCGAGAGGTCGGTCCGCGAGCTCCGCGAGCAGCTGAGCCAGGCCGAGGAAGCCCTCGAGAAGCTCGGTGGCAAAGCCACCGCCCGCCGTGGTCCCGGTCGCCCCGCCCGTCGCGGCCCCGGTCGCCCCAAAGGCAGCACCAACAAAGCCTCCGGCGGCACCACCGCCCCGCGCAAACGCCGCAAACGCCGTGGCGGCACCCGTGCCGACCAGGCGGTGAAACTGATCGAGAGCCAGCCCGGCATCAGCGCCTCGGACGTCGCCAAAACGATGAAAATCAAGCCGAACTACCTGTACCGCGTGCTCGGCGACCTGGAGAAAGAGGGTCGCGTGAAAAAGGACGGTCGCCAGTACTACCCGGGCAGCTGATTGCTTTTCACAGTTACTGCAGCTGATTGCAGTAAACGAGCAAAAAAAGGGGGCCGGCTTTCGCCGGCCCCCTTTTCGTAGGTGTGGTGGGGGTCGCTGCTAGACCAGCCCGAGCTGGCTGACCGCGTCGCGCTCCTCCTGCAGCTCCATCACGCTGCGGTCGATCCGCTCGCGCGAGAAGTCAGGAATGTCCAGACCCTGGACGATGCTCCACTCGCCGCCGCTGCAGGTGCAGGGCATGCCGCAGACGATCCCCTCGCCGATCCCGTAGGAACCGTCGGCCGGGACCCCCATCGAGACCCAGTCGCCGTCGGGAGTGCCAAGCACCCAGTCGCGAACGTGGTCGATCGCGGCGTTGGCGGCGGAGGCGGCGCTGGAGGCACCGCGGGCATCGATGATCTCGGCGCCGCGTTTCGCCACCCGGGGGATGTACTCGCCGGCGATCCACGCTTCGTCGTCGACGGCCGCCCAGGCGTCCTGACCCTCGACCTTGGCGTTGACGAGGTCGGGGTACTGGGTGGCCGAGTGGTTGCCCCAGGAGGTCATGTTGGTGACCGCGGAGACCGGCTTGCCCAGCTTGTTCGCCAGCTGCGACTTCGCCCGGTTGTGATCGAGCCGCATCATCGCCGTGAACCGCTCGCGCGGCACGTCGGGCGCGTTCGACAGCGCGATCAGGCAGTTGGTGTTGGCCGGGTTGCCGACCACCAGAACCTTGATGTCATCGGCGGCGCCGGCGTTGATCGCTTCGCCCTGCGGCTTGAAGATGCCGCCGTTGGCCTCGAGCAGGTCGGAGCGTTCCATGCCCGGCCCGCGCGGGCGGGCGCCGACCAGGAGGCCGACATTGGCGCCGTCGAAGGCCTGCTTCGGGTCATCGGTGATGTCGATCCGGTTCAGCAGCGGGAAGGCGCAGTCGTCGAGCTCCATTGCCGTGCCCTCGGCCGCTTTGATTCCCTGCGGGATCTCCAGCAGACTCAGCTCGACCGGGGTGTCGGGCCCGAGCATCTGGCCGCTGGCGATGCGGAACAGCAGCGCATAGCCGATCTGGCCGGCGGCGCCGGTAACGGTGACCTTGACGGGAGTGCTCACTGAATCCTCTCCTCGGAGTTAGGGGGTTTGAAGGTCTGGAAGGTCTTAGGCCATCGCGCGCTGGAGGTTCTCGTCGATCGAGGCGAGGAACTCCTGCGTCGTCTGGTACTCCTGATCGCCGCCGACCAGCAGCGCCAGGTCTTTGGTCATCTTCCCGCTTTCGACCGTCTCGACGCAGACGCGCTCGAGCGTCTCGGCGAACTGTGAGACCTCGGGGGCGTCGTCCATGCGGCCGCGGGCGCTGAGCCCGCGGGTCCAGGCGAAGATCGAGGCGATCGGGTTGGTGGAAGTCGGGTTGCCCTGCTGGTGCTGGCGGTAGTGGCGGGTGACGGTGCCGTGGGCGGCCTCGGCCTCGACGGTCTTGCCGTCGGCGCTCATCAGCACGCTCGTCATCAGCCCCAGCGAGCCGAAGCCCTGGGCGACGGTGTCGGACTGCACGTCGCCGTCGTAGTTTTTGCAGGCCCAGACGTAGCCGCCTTCCCACTTCAGGGCGGCGGCGACCATGTCGTCGATCAAGCGGTGTTCGTAGGTGAGGCCGGCGGCCTCGAAGTCATCCTTGAACTCGCTCGCGTATATCTCGGCGAAGAGGTCCTTGAAGCGACCGTCGTAGCGCTTCATGATGGTGTTCTTGGTCGAGAGGTAGACGGGGTAGCCGCGATCCAGCCCGTACCGCATCGAGGCGCGCGCGAAGTCCCGGATCGAGTCGTCGAGGTTGTACATCGCCATCGACACCCCGCCGCCGGGGAAGTCGTAGACCTCGAGCTCGACGGGGTCCTCGCCATTGGTGGGTGTGTATGTGAGCGTCAGCGTTCCCTCGCCGGGGACGACCAGATCGGTCGCCCGATACTGGTCGCCGAAGGCGTGACGGCCGATGACGATCGGCTTCGTCCAGCCGGGAACGAGTCGTGGGATATTCGAGATCACG
>JBQCHW010000068.1:0-3551 GCA_051954315.1 Solirubrobacterales bacterium | reverse complement strand
GGCGTCGGCTCGTCCTCGAACATCTCGTCGTCGAAGAGGTCCACGGTGACCCTCGGCTCCTCTCCCTCGGCGCTCACGTGCGGCTCCCGAAGCGCCGCTGCCGCGTCTCGTACTCGCGCAGGCAGGCCTCCAGCGCGGCGCGGTCGAAGTCCGGCCAGAGCTCGTCGCGGAAGACCAGCTCCGAGTAGGCGCACTGCCAGAGCAGGTAGTTGGAGAGCCGCTGCTCGCCGCTGGTCCGGATCAGCAGGTCGGGATCGTGCATCTCCGGCGCGTAGAGCAGGCGCTGGAAGTCGTCGTCGGTCCCGCCCTCGAAGCGGCGGGCGGCATCGAGGATCTCGGCCCGGCCGCCGTAGTTGAAGGCGACGAAGAGGGTGATCCGCTCGTTCTCGGCGGTCTCGGCTTCCGACCACTCCATCCGCTCGACCAGCGCCGGGTCGAGCCCCTCGCGGCGGCCGATGTAGCGCATCCGCACGCCTTCGTCCTTCAGCTCCGGCGTTTCGGTCCCGATCCGTTCGCCCATCATCCCCATCAGGCCGCGGACCTCGTCCTCCGGCCGGCTCCAGTTCTCGGTCGAGAACGAGTAGACGGTCAGCTCCTCGATCCCCAGCTCGGCGGCGTCGCGCAGCCGAGCCTTCAGCGTGTCGGCCCCGGCCCTGTGCCCCTCGACCACCGGCAGCTCCCGCTGCTTCGCCCAGCGGCCGTTGCCGTCGGTGATGATCGCTACGTATTTCGCCGCGGTCACGCGAGGGCCGCGATCCTCAGACTTCGAGGATCTCCTCTTCCTTGCCCTTGAGCAGGGAGTCGATCTCGGCGATCGCCGCGTCGGTCTGTTTCTGCAGGTCGGCCTCGGCCCGGCGCTCGTCGTCCTCGCCGGCTTCGCCTTCTTTTTTCAGGTCGCGCAGGTCGCTCATGATGTCGCGGCGGATGTTGCGGATCGCGACCCGCCCCTCCTCGGCGACCCCATGCACGACCTTGACCATCTCGCGCCGCCGCTCCTCGGTCATCTCCGGGATCTGCAGCCGGATCAGGTTGCCGTCGTTGCTCGGCGTCAGGCCGACGTCGGACTCCTGGATCGATTTCTCGATCGCCCCGATCGCGCTCTTGTCGAACGGCGTGACCGTCAGCAAACGGGCGTCGGAGGCGGCGACGTTGGCGAGCTGCTTCAGCGGCGTTGGGCTGCCGTAGTAGTCGACCGTGATCCGGTCGAGCAGGTGCGGCGTGGCGCGGCCGGAGCGCACGGTGGCGAACTCGCCACGGGTCGACTCGACGGATTTGTTCATCCGCTCTTTCGCGTCCGCAAGCAGTTCGTCGAGTAGCTCCACCGGTTCCCGTCCTCCTAAGCAGCGGGCTTGCTGGAGACCAAAGTCCCCACTTTTTCGCCGGAAACGATCCTATCTATGTTGGTCTCGTCGCCCATGTTGAAGACGTAGATGGGCAAGTCGTTGTCCATGCAGAGGGAGAGCGCGGTCGAGTCCATCACCTTGAGACCGCGCTCGATCGCCTCGCGGTGGGTGATCGCGGGGATGAACTCGGCGTCCGGGTTGGTCGCCGGGTCGGAGTCGAAGACCCCCTCCACCCCGTTCTTCGCCATCAGGATCGCCTCGGCGTGGATCTCCAGCGCCCGCAGCGCCGCCGCGGTGTCGGTGGTGAAGAACGGGTTGCCGGTGCCGGCAGCAAAGATGACGACGCGGTCCTTCTCCAAGTGGCGCATCGCCCGGCGGCGGATGTAGGGCTCGGCGACCTCCTGCACTTCGATCGCCGACATCACCCGCGTGTGCTGGCCCTGCCGCTCGAGGGCATCCTGCAGGGTGAGGGCGTTCAGCACCGTCGCCAGCATCCCCATGTAGTCGCCGGTGGCGCGATCCATCCCGCTCGCCGCCCCGTCGAGGCCGCGGTAGATGTTGCCGGCGCCGACGACGATCGCGATCTCGACCCCGCGCCCCTGGACGGCCGCGACCTGCTTGGCGATCCGGTCGACCTCGGCCGCATCGGTGCCGAAGTCCTGGCGGCCCATCAGGGCCTCGCCGGAGAGCTTCAGCAGGATGCGCCCGAAGCGGGGCTCGGGGGGAGAGTCGGTCACTGAGCGCGCAGCTTATTCGCCGACGCGGAAGTAGGAAAAGCGGGAGATCTGGATGTTCTCGCCGGTTTTCGCCGCCAGCTCCTGACGCAGCTCCTCGATCGTCTTGCCCTCGTGTTTCTCGGCGTTGACGTGGGTCTGGTCGAGCAGGGCGACTTCGCTTGCCCACTTGTTCAGCTGCCCCTCGACGATTTTCTCGACGACGTTGTCGGGCTTGCCTTCTTCGCGCGCCTTCTCTTCGAAGACCTTCTTTTCCGCCTCGCGCTCAGCCTCGTCGATTTCGTTCGTCGACACGTACTGCGGAGCGGTCGCGGCCGCGTGCAGGGCGACCTGGTAGGCAAAGACCCGGAACTCCTCGTTGCGGGCGACGAAGTCGGTCTCGCACTGGACTTCGACCATTGCCCCGACCTTGTCGTTGGCGTGGATGTAAGAGGCGACGACGCCCTCGTTGGTGCCGCGGCCTTCGCGCTTGGCGGCAGAGGCCTGGCCCTTCACCCGCAGCAGCTCGACCGCGCGCTCGACGTCCCCATCGGCCTCGACCAGCGCCGATTTCGCGTCCATCATCGCCGCCCCGGTCCGATCCCGGAGCGCCTTCACATCAGCAGCGGTAACGCTCATTTCGACTCCTCCGTATCAGCAGCTTTCGCACTTTCCTCAGGCGGAGCCGGCGGTTGCTCCTCGGAAGCCTCCTCTTTCACCTCGGCGACGCCGGCCGCATCCGCGGTGGCCTCTACTGCGGCGCCAGCCGGAGTGGCCTGGACCTGCGCGGTCGGGGCCGGGGCCGGCGGCTGCGGTTTCTCCTGAGGCTGTGCCGCCGGTTTCTCCTGAGCGGCTTTGTTCGCCTCGACGGCCGCTTTCTGTTTCGCGGCCTCTTCTTCGGCCTGTTTGGCCTCCTCGGCTTCGCGGCGCGCTTTCTCTTCTTCCTCGCGTTTTTTCCGCTCTTCCTCGTCGCGTTTGCGGCGCTCCATCTCTTCGGCGATCCGCTTCTCCTCCTGCACGCGCCAGGCCGAGGAGCCCTCCTCGATCGCGCCGCCGATCGTGCCGATCACCAGCTCGCAGGAGCGGATCGCGTCGTCGTTGCCGGGGATCACGTAGTCGACCGGGGTGGGGTCGCAGTTGGTGTCGACGAGGCCGATGATCGGGATCCGCAGGCGCGCCGCCTCGTTGACGGCGATCTCCTCGGTTTTCAAGTCGGCGACGAAGACGGCGTCGGGCAGGCGGTCCATGTCGCGGACGCCGCCGAGGTTGAACTCGAGCTTGGCGAGTTCGGCCTCCATCCCCATCCGCTCCTTGGTCGGCAGGAGGTCGAGTTTCCCCTCCTCTTTCCAGCCGTTGAGCTCGTGGAGGCGGGCGATCCGGCCCGACATCGTGTTGAAGTTGGTCAGGAGGCCGCCGAGCCAACGCTTGTTGACGTAGGGCATTTTGCAGCGGTCGGCCCATTCCTGGATCGTGTCGGCGGCCTGCTTCTTGGTGC
>JBQCHW010000067.1:0-3579 GCA_051954315.1 Solirubrobacterales bacterium | reverse complement strand
CCGAGCTGTAGAGCACCCAGAGGGGATGGTCGAACGGCAGTTGCGCGAACTCGAGCTCGGCCTGCGGGAGGTCCCACTCTCCGCCGGCGAGGTACGGGACGGTGAGCGTGCGCTCGAGCGTCGCCAGGTTGCGCTCGATCTCGGAGACGGCTTCGGAGCGGTCGAAGTCCTTGCCGCCGTAGCGGTAGCCGTCGACCGCGAAGAGGACCTTCGGCTCGATCTGGGCGAAGCGGTCGACGACGCTGGCGGGGCCGAAGTCCGGCGAGCAGCTCGACCAGACGGCGCCGATCGAGGCGGTGGCGAGGAAGGCGACGATCGCCTCTGGGATGTTCGGCATGTAGGCGACGACGCGGTCGCCCTTGCCGACTCCGAGCCCGCGCAGGCCTGCCGCGACCGCCGCCACCTGCGCTCGCAGCTCGCCCCAGCGAAGCTCGCTCAGCTCGCGCAACTCGGACGCGTGGAGGATCGCCACCTCCTCGTCGCCTTTGCCGGCGAAGACGTGCTCGGCGTAGTTCAGCGAGGTGTTCGGGAACCAGCGCGCGCCCGGCATCTCGCGGGAAGCGAGGACGGGGGACGGGTCGCCGTCGGCCCGGACCCCGAAGAACTCCCAGATCGCCGACCAGAACCCGTCGAGGTCGTCGACCGACCACTGCCAGAGCTCGTGGTAGTCGTCGAAGGCGAGGCCGCGCTCGCTCTCCAGCCAGCGCATGAACTCGCGCAGCCGCGAGCGCTCGACCAGCTCAGCCGAGGGCTCCCAGAGCAGCTCTCCCTCAGCCGCGCTCACGGGGCCAGCTTATTGGCTGCCTGGCCAGGGCGCTGATGCCGGAGGTGGGATTCGAACCCACAAGCCCGCAAGGGCAATCGATTTTGAGTCGATCGCGTATGCCAATTCCGCCACTCCGGCTTCTGGCTGAACGATAAAGCCGATCAGGCCGGCTGCGGGTGCCCGGAGGCGCCGGCGCCGTAGTCCTCGCCGGATCCGATCGGCCGCTCCTCCTCGACGTGCCACTCCTGGTTGAAGGCGTAAAGGGCGGCGGCGATGAGGACGATCTGCAGCAGGCCGAGGATCACCACCAGCAGGCCGATTACGGAGGAGCTGAAGGCGGCTTCGTCGAAGCCGGCGCGGTCGCGGTTGAACCAGCTTTCGGCGCCGACCGCGCAGAAGATCGCCAGGATCATCGAGAGCGCCGCCGCCACCGGCAGCACACCGCGGTTCCAGCGGGCGACGATGATCGCGAAGAAGGCGTAGAGGATCGCGTAGATCGCGCAGACGATTCCCATCCCGCTGCCGCCCTTCAAAAGCGACCAGCCGCCGATCGTGATCAGCGCCGCAAGCACCGCCGTCGCCGCCAGCAACAGCACGACGACGAACTTGGTCGAGACCGAGCTCGCCTTTTCCCGATTCGGCCGCCACAGTTCGTAGCCGGGCCTGACCTCTCCTACCGCCACGCCACGATCATAGAATCCAGGAGCGACGCGCCGCCGTTGGCCGCGCGTTAAGGGCCGACCGGCCCAGGCCACGCGGGCGTGGCGGAATTTGGCAGACGCGCCAGGTTTAGGTCCTGGTGATCGAAAGATCGTGGGGGTTCAAGTCCCTCCGCCCGCACTTCGGCAGAGGGCCGAGTTCTCGAATGCGCGACGAAAAGGCTTGATTTCCGTCGTGCATTCGCGCATAGGATGGGACGAACCCGACCAAGGAGCCTTCTTCGTGTCTCTCGTGCGCCGCCGTTCCAAGTTCCTCGTACTTCTCGTTGCTGTCGCCGGCCTCGCCCTTGCGCTCAGCGCCTGCGCCTTCTTCAAGGAAGGCTCGCTCAGCGTCAGCCAGCCGCAGGGAATCGGCAACGCGCGCGTCCACTTCGTGCTCTGCACCGAACCCGAAGGATCGACGTGTGAACCGAACGAAGAACACGAAACGCCGGAACCAAACGAACAGCTTCAGTACTTGATTGGCATCGCGGTCCCATCGGGGGCGGCTGCGCCGGCGAGTTTCACCGCTCAGCCGATCACTCCCGACTCTCCGCTCATCACGTTCACGCGCAACGACCAGGTCGCCACCGAGTTGGCGGCGGCCAGTAACCGCCTGGCGGAAGAAGAATTCCCCCCGGAAGCGGAATTCGAAGCCAAACCGTGGCCCCCGGCGGGACTAGAAGGAATCGGATATCTCTCGACGCCAGTCGAAGAAGAAGAAGGGTCGCTTGATGAATGGGCGGTCGATGCGGACTTTGGTTTGCCGGTTCCGTCTGACGGGAGCCCGTTCAGCGGTCCGTTTGCCGCCGCCACTGCAGAGGGTGCACGCGAAGTGTCCTCCAGCCACCCTGCCAGTGCACCTGTGCACTGCTACCGGTTCGAAGGAAAATTCGAAAAAGGCGAAGCCTTCTGCAGCCCGACCGCGGAAGAAGCCCAGGCCGGCACCTCCGACCTGAAGATCGCGGCGGCCGCCACCGCGAGCGTCTTCGTCGGCGGCAAAGCGACGCTCCAGTTCCCAATGAACTTCGCCAGCACGGCGGGCTTGCTGCCGGTCTTCAACGTCACCGCAGGCACCAGCCTGTCGGGTGCTACGGCCGCGGTCTCCGCCTCCAGCTTCACGCCCCCGGCAGTCGATGCCGGCACCCACCGCTCCTCCGGCTCGGAGACGGTCACGGTGGTGGTCCCGAAAACCGCGGCGCCCGGGGTCTACGACGTGACGATCACGGCGACGACGCCGCAAGGCGGGACCGCTACCCAGGTCGCGAAGCTGGAAGTCAAGAAAGCGAAGCTGAAAGTCGGCAAGGCGAAGCTGAACAAGCGCAACGGCACCGCGAAGCTGTCGGTCGGGGTGCCCGGCGCTGGGACGCTGACCGCATCCGGCAAGACCATCGTCAAGGCTAAGCGCAAAGCCACCGGCCCGACGACCCTGAAGCTGACGATCAAGTCCAAGGGCAAGGCGAAGAAGAAGCTCAACTCGACCGGCAAGGCCAAGGTCAAGGTGAAGCTCGTCTTCAAGCCCGAAAACGGCGCCCCGGTCACCAAGACCAAGTCGATCGTGCTGAAGAAGAAACTCAGCTGACGGGCAGGCGCCGAGACCGCATGGGCTCGGCGCCGATACGATTTGACCCCTGGGGCACTGGCCAAACTGGCTAAGGCACCGGTCTCCAAAACCGGCGATTCTAGGTTCGAGTCCTAGGTGCCCCGCTAGACGAAGAGCAGGCCGGTCGCCAGCAGCGCCACGCCTGCGGTGGCCGCTGCTCCGGCGGCGCCGAGGAGCCAGCGGCGGCGGGCGATGATCGAGACGGAGGCGAGGACGATGCCTACCTCGAAGCCGACCTCGGCGAGCTCGAAGGCGAGGTGCTTGGAGTTGGCGTGGTCGTCTTCGTGGCGGTCGGCCTCGAGCTCCTCGGTGAGGTGGACGTCGGCTGGGCGCAGGTGCTCCGCCACTCGCGTCTCGTGCTCGTTTGCTTTGGCGGCTGCCGCTCGGTCGGCGGGGATGCCTACGCCGAGTACCCGCAGCAGCGAGGCGTTGCCCCTGGCGATGTCGATTTTCACGCGGTTGCTCTCGAGGCGGGCGTGGGCGGTGGCGCCGTGGGTCTCGCCGGTGATCAC